>JAOZMA010000141.1:1584-6193 GCA_029934555.1 Acidimicrobiia bacterium
AAGCCTGACGCACCCACTCGTCTACATGGTGAGCAAGGATGCGCCGGCTGACCTCGCACTCATGGTGATCTCCAAGGCGACGACCAAGGAGCTCAACACGGAGTACGCGGTGACCAGCGGCCACCTCGGGATCCTCAACTCGCAGGCGGACTATGAGCCGTACACGAGTGCAGTGTTCCTGAGCCAGGTCGGACCGATTCTCGAGTACACGACTTTCCTGCCGAACAGTCCTTTCTACAGCGCATGGTCCGAGGCGTACTACCTCGGGATCCAGGCAGCTGAGTCGGGCACCAGCCCGGAGGACGCGGTCAAGATCGTCGTCGACTTGCTCGAAAACGAGCTCGGAGAGAACGTCATCATCAAGTAGCAATGCAAGCAACCGGAAGTGGGGGAGGGATCTTCCTCCCCTCCCCCACTCCACCTTTCGGATCATCATGAAAGGGACAACTCAGTGACCGAGAAGCAGTTGTCAGCGACCGAACAGCTGATGGAGCAAGAAGCCGACAGTCTGGCGAGGGCAGCGATCGGCGCGCCGAAGCAGCCACGAAGCTCGTTGGGCCGCAGGGTGCGTTCAACGGTATCCGCCTACGGCTTCCTGTTGCCTGCGATCGCTCTGGTGATCACCTTCTTCATCATTCCCGGCATCCTCCTGATCATCCTCAGCTTCACCAACCTTTCGAGCGCGAACTTCACCGAGCCGTGGGAGTTCATCGGATTCGCCAACTTCGAGCGCCTTTTCACCGACCCGTTCTTCCCGAAGATCCTGCGCAACACCGTCTTCTACGTCTTCACGACGCTCATCTTCTTCAACCTCGGTCTCGCCCTCGTGCTGGCACTTGTGACGACGAACATCCCGCGGCGTCGGGGTTTCTTCTTCCGGCTCGTCTGGCTCTTGCCCCGTCTGACGCCGTCTGTTGTATACATCCTGATGTGGAAGAGGATCGGCTCGGCGGATCCATTCGGTATCTACAACCAGTTCATGCCCGAGGTTCTCGGGGCATCTGGCGGGAACCTCTTCCTTGGCGGGGCCCCGTGGGCGTTTGTGATCCTCACCAACGGATTCGTTGGTGCTTCGTTCGGAATGATCATCTTCACGTCGGCGCTCATGTCGATTCCTGAGGATCTCATCACAGCGGCCAAGGTCGATGGGGCGAGTACCTGGCGGATCATTCGCGACATCAAGCTTCCTTTGATCAAGTGGCCTCTGCTCTTCATAGCGACATATCAGACGCTGTCACTGCTCACCTCGTTCGAATACATTCTGTTGCTGACGGAGGGTGGTCCCGGCCTGTTCACCACCGAAGTCTGGGCCCTGACGGCATACAAACGTGCCTTCTCGAGCTACTTCGGGAACAGTCAATGGGCGTTCGGTGCGACATGGGCGATCGTCCTCGTTGCGGTGGCCCTCGTCATGGCCGTCCTGTACGTGAAGATCTTCAAGTTCAATGAGCTCGTCGAGGAGCCCAGAATCGAGAACCTGTAAGCATGACAACTACTCAAGCTGCACCAAAACGACAGTTCTCACGCCCACGACCCATGGGCTCGGGGAAGACGGGTCGGTTCTTCTCGTACGCATTCCTGACTCTGTCGATCGTTCCGATCCTCGTCGGGTACACGTGGCTGGTCATCGCCACCGTCTCGACTCGTACGCGAGGTCTCCTACCCATCAACGCTGAGGGGGGCATCGGCGGCCTCACGCTCGGCAACTGGAGCTTCGTTTTCGAGAGCGCCATCTGGAGCGCCATGTTGAATTCGCTACTCATCGCGGTGGCGATGGTGATCGGGGTCGGTATCGCCTCGACATCGGGTGGGTATGCCCTGTCGCGTTTCAAGTTCCCCGGTCGCAAGGGTTTCCTCACAGGAACCCTCGTGTTGCACGCGTTCAAGGCAGAGATGCTCCTCATCGCCATCTTCTTCGTGCTGCGATGGTTGGGAGAGATTCCCCTCATCGGGCCGTACATCGGTTTCAACTCGGTTGGCGGTGTTGCGTTGGTGATGGTCGCTCTCGAACTACCTCTCGGTATCTGGCTCATGAAGGGTTTCTTCGACAACATCTCGTGGGACATGGAGCGAGCCGCAATGATCGACGGAGCGGGCCGATTCAGGGTGTGGTGGCAGATCATGCTGCCGCAGGTGCGGCCCGGCATCGCCGCACTCGCGCTCTTCACGTTCATCGCAGGCTGGAACGCCTACCTCGTGCCGTTCACTTTCACCATCGGCACCAAGGTTGCGAACATGCCCGTGTACCTGAACCAGCTCATCAGCGACACCGCTCCCGTCAACTGGAACCAGGTAGCGGCCGTCGGTCTCTTTCAGATGATCCCGTTGATCATCTTCTTCATATTCACCCAGGAGCTGCTCCTGAATATCTACGCCGGCGGCTCGAAAGGTACCTGATGACTACTACTCACCACGGACGAGAGGGAACACTGACATGAGGGTCGAACTCGAGAATCTGAGCAAGGCGTGGGACGGTGTCGTAGGTGCGGATCGTATCACCCTCGACATCGCCGACGGTGAGTTCGTCGCGTTCCTCGGACCCTCGGGATGCGGCAAGACAACCACTCTGTTGATGGTGGCCGGCATCTACAAGCCCTCCGGAGGAACGATCAAGTTCGACGGGCACGTCGTCAACGAGGTCGCTCCCAAGGACCGAGGCATCGGCATGGTGTTCCAGAGCTATGCGCTCTATCCCCATATGACGGTGTTCGGGAACATCAGTTACCCGCTCAGAATCCAGAAAGTGAACAAGACCGAGATCAAGGAGCGGGTCCAGAAGGTCGCCGACATGATGGGTATCGGCGACCTGTTGGATCGCAAGATCGTCCAACTGTCGGGCGGACAGCAGCAGCGCGTGTCTCTGGGCCGTGCCCTGGTAAAGGAACCACAGCTGCTTCTCTTCGACGAACCTCTCTCGAATCTCGACGCTCGTCTCCGCCTGACGATGCGCGGAGAGATCAAACGACTCCAGGAAGAGATGGGAATTACCGCCATCTACGTGACTCACGATCAGGTCGAAGCGATGACGATGGCAGACAGAATCGCCGTGATGTCCGGCGGTGTTCTCCAGGCATACGATGTTCCCACGGACCTCTATGAGCACCCGAAGACGCAGTTCGTGGCGGGCTTCGTTGGCAACCCTCCGATGAACTTCTTCGATGTCGAGATCGTCGCAATGGACGGTGAGTTCCGGGCGAAGAGTGGGTCAATCGACCTTGCGCTCCCACGTGACCGCGCCGAGAAAGCGGCGGCAGCAGGCAAAGACAAGCTCATCATGGGTGTCCGGCCCGAGGACATCTATCTGGTCGATGACGCGGAGCCGGCCGCGCCAGGCCGTACCCTCACGGCGGCCATCGAGGTCGTCGAACCGCTCGGGAGGGAAGACCTCTTGGGCGTGACCGTCAACGATGTCGAGATGCGAGTACTGGTCGACAAGACCAAAGGAGCAGCGGTCGGCGACAACGTCGACCTCGTTTTTGACATGAGCAGCGTGCAGTTCTTCGACCCGGAGACCGAGCAGTCGGTTCTGTGGACCTGAGAGACGGCAGGCGCCGGCTTCCGCGAGGAGATATGCAATTGTTCTCGGTCCGCGTGAAGCGGCACCCCTCGCCGCTTGGATCGCGGCCGAACGTAAGACGATGACCGGAATCCGCACAACGACCATCGGGACATTTCCGAAACCGGACTATGTGCCGGATCGCGCCTGGTCCCGGAGCCAATTCGCTGCGAACCTCGATGCCTCCGAACTCGACCACCGGGATCTCGAGACGCGACTTGCGTTGGCCACGAAGGCTTCGGTGATGGCTCAAGTCGATGCAGGGATCGACGTTCCGACCGACGGCGAGATGCGCCGCGAGCATTACATCTTCTATCACTTGCGCCATCTGAGTGGTGTGGATTTCGACAATCTGCAGAAGAGAGGGATCCGTGGCGGTGCCTGGGAGCGGGAGGTGCCGACGATCGTCGACAGCGTTCGGCCCAACGGCCAGTTTCTGCCCTACGATTTCCAGATTGCGCAGTCCTATTCGAGCCGGCCGGTCAAGATCACGGTTCCGGGGCCCATGACCATTGCCGATACGGTCGTTGACGACTACTACGGAGATCCGAGGCTCCTCAACCGGAGTATTGCCGATGTTCTCAATGTTGAGATCAGGGCTCTTGCGGAGGCCGGATGTCGACACATACAGGTTGACGAACCGGTGTTCGCCCGCAAGACGAAAGAGGCGTTGGCGTTCGGGATCGACGACCTCGAGAGATGCTTCGCCGGCGTTCCGTCACACGTGCAACGCGTTGTGCATCTCTGTTGCGGGTATCCCCGGCACCTCGATGAACCGGACGAAGACGTCTACAAGGCGGATCCCGCCGCCTACTTCGATTTGGCCGGTGCTCTCGACCAGGCGGAGGTAGACGCCATCTCGATAGAAGACGCACACCGGCCTTCCGACCTGCGATTGTTGGAGTTGTTCGAGCGGAGCACGGTCATCTTCGGCCTCGTAGCGATCGCCAAGACTCGTGTCGAGACGGTTGAGGAGATTCGCATGCGTCTGCAAGAGGCCATGGTGCACATCGACCGAGAACGCATCGTCGCCGGACCCGACTGTGGGCTCGG
>JAOZMA010000002.1 GCA_029934555.1 Acidimicrobiia bacterium
GAACAGAGCGAGAAGCGGTACCTCACCCCGGCTGAGATCCGGCACCTCGCCGACACGATCGATCCCCGCTTCCAAGCCCTTGTGCTCACCGCTGCGTACAGCGGCGCCCGATATGGGGAGCTCGCCGGCCTCGCCGTCGATCACTATCAACCGCTCAAACGGGCGATCCGCATCGAACGCAACCTCACCGAAGTCTCCGGACACCTCGCTTACGGAGAGACCAAGACCCGCGCAGCCCGCCGCACCGTCTCCATCCCGACGTGGCTCGTCGACGTCCTTGCACAACACATCGCCACCTACCCCGGAGACGACGGCTTGATCTTCACCGCACCCGCAGGAGGGCCGCTGCGTCGCACCAGCTTCCGCACCCGCTTCTGGAAACCCGCAGTGCGCTCCTCTGTCGCCGATCCGTGCCGGTTTCATGACATGCGACATACGCATGTTGCGCTCCTCATCGACCAAGGAGCCCACCCGTCGGTGATCGCCTCGAGGCTCGGGCACACGTCGGTGCGGACCGTCCTCGACGTCTACGGACACCTCTTCGAAGGCCTCGACCGCGACATCGCGGATGCCCTCGATGCGCCCTCCGACGCACCTGCTGCCTACTTTCTGCCTACTTTGGACCAGAACAAGGTCATCGACTTCCCACAAAAATAGCTGAAACCCTTGCAGTGCAAGGGTTTCAAGCGTGGGCGCTGGCGGGATTGAACCGCCGACCTCTGCCGTGTCGAGGCAGCGCTCTGCCGCTGAGCTAAGCGCCCGTTGTGGGCATTGTATCCCGACGAGGCGACGCCGGGAATCGAACCCGGGTAGAGGGTTTTGCAGACCCTTGCCTGGCCACTCGGCCACGTCGCCGAGACCTTTGTCAACAGAAAACGGCCGAAACCGTCCTCCGAGCGGATGACCGGATTCGAACCGGCGACCTCAACCTTGGCAAGGTTGCGCTCTACCAACTGAGCTACATCCGCGCAGACGCGAAGCGTAACACGGCGCGGTCTGAACAACCTACGCGCCGGTTGACCCGAATCCTCCCGAACCGCGACTGGAATCGGGAAGCTTCTCAACCGGAACGAACTCCTGCACAGCGACCGGAATGACGACGAACTGTGCGATCCGGTCGCCGCGTTCGATCTCGAATGTCTCACGCGAAAGGTTCACCAATACGACTTTGATCTCTCCCCGATAGCCGGCATCGACCAGGCCCGGCCCGTTGACCACCGAGATCCCGTGACGTGCGGCGAGTCCGCTGCGAGGCGTCACCAATCCTGCGAACCCGACGGGAATGGCCACAGCGATGCCGGTTGGGACAACCGCCCGGTGGCCCGCATCCAGCCGTACAGAGTCGCGCGCATAGAGATCGACACCACCGTCGCCGGGATGTGCATGAGCCGGGATTGGCAGTCCGTCGTCGAGCCGCTGCAGCGGGATCTCCATATGTTTGAACCTCGTTCGCTTGGCACGGATGCTATCGACATTGGACACGCGTCGGTGCCCTAACTGTCGACACATCGACAGTATCGTCATCGGAAGCGACCAAACGGATTCATGGCCAGGAAGAAATCACAAGTCTCGCTCCCCGGCAACGACGGCCGGTGGTTCCTCGAACTCGCCGGCGTCGTCAAGTCTGCTCCGAGCCCCACCGAGACGTACACGGAGCTGGAAGCACTCGAGCAACCACCCGCATTCGTCGCGTCCGAAAGCGCAGCGGTGACCGCAGGGGCCGCAGCGGTGAGTGGTTCCCTGGCCACCGGCGCCAACGGTGAGACAGCCGGGGACGACACGTTCGTACCCGTTGCTCCCCGGTCCAACGATGGCCTCGACGACTGGGAGCCCGACGATGTATCCCCTCGACTCGGTCGACGAGGCCTCGGAAAGTGGCTGGCCGCTGCCCTCCTCGTGATCGTCGTCGTCGCAATCGTCCTCGCCGTGATCCTCCTCCCACGCACCGTGCAGAACGAGGCGGACGTGCTCGCTGCCGACTACTCCCGATCTCTCACCGATCTGCGCAACGAACTTCCAAATTCTCAGGCCGCCCTTGCAAGCCTCACCGATCCTTCGACCAGTCCGGAGAACGTCTCAGCGACGGTTCCGGCGATCGGCGATCTCAACACACGTGGGACCATTGTCATCAGTCTCGCCACTGCACCGCTGCCATCCACCCTCATGTTCGTCCCGCGCGACGCCCTCGAAGCGCTCGAACCGACGCGAACGACGATGCTCATCCTCGGCGCAGAAGCTGGAGGCATCTCGGGCCGGCTGGCGACCACCTTCACGTATCACTCCACGGTCCCGGCTCTCTTCGCCACACCGGAGCTTCCCGTCGAGGCCGATTCAGCAACGACAGACGCATTGAGCGTCACCCTCGCTGAGTCGCTCGCCGACACCGCTCGCCTCGTCGCCGATCTCCCACCCGATCCGACGTTCGCAGAAACACGCGATCTCGCCACGCAGGCATCCGAACGCTATGCGACCTGGCAGCTCGAGTACCTCGATGCTCTCCGACAAGGCGACACCGACAGAGCCGCCGATCTCGTCGTCGAACTCGACACAGAGCGCAATGACATCACCGCGGCTTTGGATGTCGCTCTCGGAGTCGTACGAGCTGAGGTGGATCCCCGGATCGTCGTGCTTGCAGGAGAGACTGAGACCGCTATCAGCGATATCCCCTAGCCCTATAGGACCGGAGCGTCGTTGTCCCTGCGGTCAAGGGCTGCAGCCTCTCGCTCGAAGTCGCTGGCACCCTGGAATTCCTTGTACACGGAGGCGAACCGCAGGTAGGCCACTTCGTCGAGATCGCGCAGCTCTGCGAGAACTGCACGGCCGAGTTCGTCGCTCGTCACGAGTGCGGACCCTCCGCGGGCTGAAGCCTCGATCCGTGCAACGATGTCGTCGACGGTTCCATCCGGAACCGGTCGGCCTGCGAGCGCAGACTCAAGACCGCGTCGCACCTTCTCACTTTCGAACGGCTCTCGCCGGCCGCTCCGCTTGACGACGGTCGCTACGACTATCGGGCGTTCGAACGTCGTGAATCGCTCGCCACACACCAGACACTCACGACGGCGTCGAATCGCTCCACCGCCCTCCGCGGGTCGCGAATCGATCACCCTGGTGTCTTCAGTGGCACACAGTGGACATCTCATCGTGCCCGAGAGCGTACCCCCCAACGGGGGCGAACCTCCTGGAAGCATCGAGATCTCTCCCGAACTGGCTAGGCCTCGAGAGAGGATGGGACCTGTAGGACCTCGCCGGCGCGGATCACGGGGGACGGTAGATCGTTCAGATCCTCGATGGTTGAGATCATGCCGCGAACATCACCGCCGGGTGTGACGGCATCCGAAGCGATGGACCAGAGCGTGTCGCCTGCGTGGACCCGGTAGTCGACTGTGGCGATCGGGCCGCCACCCGTCATCGCATGAACAGCAGTGGCGAGGAGGAGCACGAATGCTGCAACAGTCGTGGAGATGATGACCAACGCTCTGGCGCTGGTGCTTCGTTGCGAAATCATCCGTGTCTCCTCCTGGTCGCCAATCTGCTATTCGCCGACTCTCGCCGGCCCTGTGCGGTGGGCTTTTGCCCACGATGTGAACGTACTGTCCGGGTGTGACAGAAAACGGAGGCCCTACCACCGCCCGAACATCTGTTCGCATCTCCATGAACACTATCGAACATCTGTTCGATAGTCAAGTCGAACGTGTGTTTGGTGTGGGGATTCAAATGGTGAAAGCGATCCGGGTCGCTGAGCGAGAGTGGACGAACCCGGTCGGAGCCACCGGCAGCACGGAATCGGCCCCTTGCGGCCCGAGCGAGATGATCCAACAAAGAGAAGGCACGTACCGATGAGAATCGACACGTGCCTCGATGACGGGGCAAGCGCCTTCATCGCCCCAACCTGCAACAGAACGCGAATGAGGGGCGGATCAACCGCCCCTCATTCACACAAACTGGTGTTCGAACTACGACGAACAGCTCACCTTGGCAAGCGCCGCGTTGACCGATGACGCGTAGGCGTCCTCGGCTGCCTGCAGCTGAGTGAGAGCGTCCGCCACCGAGGCGTCACCGGAGATGGCGTCCACAGAATCCGAGAACGTCTTCTGGGCAGCCTCGACCTCAGACACAACGGCGTCGTCGACTCCGTCTGCGCTGGACACCACGTCGTCGTATGCCGACTTGATGTCATCGGCGACCGCGTTGACGTCATCAACAGACGATGTCGCACTGAGGTTGCCGACTTCCTGGAGGGATGTCTGGAGCGTGCCGAGATCGTCGCAGTATGTATCCACAGCGTCTTCGGTGCTCGATGAACAGGCTGCCACCACGAAGGTTGCCGCCATTGCCAGTGCTACGAGTTTCTTCATCTTGTCTCCTTGTTAGGTTCGAATCCGTCGGCCGGATTTCCGGGGAGGATATCTTGACCTCTAGCTATCGTTGTACTCCCTAGGTCGTATTCCGTAGTCAGTAATCCGTAATTCGTAATCCGTAATCCGTAATGGCGAACCAACACAGGTTCCGGAGTTCGATCGATCACGACAGAGATCTGCGCCTCACTACTGTCGCCGCACGATGGCATCGCGGTACCGAAACCCCGGAGTTGGATGCCGCGCATCGAACATATGTTTGGTGTCTGTGCCGAACTGCACTACCGTGCCACCCAACGAGCAAGGGGCACACAGTGAACGGAACGCACGATCTCACCGACCGGCAGCGTCAGATCCTCGATGTGATCAGCGGGACCGTTCAGAACCGCGGCTATCCGCCGTCAGTTCGCGAGATCGGCGAGTCCGTCGGACTCTCCTCCCCCTCCACCGTGCACAGCCACCTCACCGCACTCGAGCGAGCTGGCTACCTTCGCCGCGATCCGAGCAAACCCCGAGCGATCGAGATCATCGACGACGGATCGAATGGGGCATCCCTCCACAGAGCGCCCACCCGCGACGTCCCCCTCGTCGGCCGGATCGCTGCCGGCTCACCGATTCTCGCCGAAGAGGACATCCAGGAGATCTATCCCCTCCCGACCGAGCTCGTCGGCAATGAACCCGTCTTCATGCTCGACGTTCGGGGAGACTCCATGATCGACGTGGGTATCTTCGACGGTGACTACGTCGTCGTCAGGCGTCAGTCCACCGCTAACAACGGCCAGCTCGTCGCTGCGCTCGTCGGTGAGGATGAGGCCACCGTGAAACGCCTCAAGCGCAAGGATGGCCGGGTCATCCTCGAAGCAGAGAATCCTGCGTATGCGCCGATGGTCTTCACCGAAGGCGTTGAGATCCTCGGGATCGTCGTCGCCGTGCTGCGACGCGTCGAGTAGGTCAGTCGAACGTTCCGCGATAGACGATCGCCGCCGGTCCGGTCATCCAGGCCCCTGCCTCATCGAACTCGATCAGCAGTTCGCCGCCGGGCAGAGCAACCGTGACGGCATCACCAAGATCGTGAGCGGCTCGAGCTGCGAATGCAGCCGCCGCAGAGCCCGTTCCCGATGCCTGTGTCTCACCGACACCACGCTCCCACACCCGCACTTTGATCCGGTCGTTCTCTTCGAGTTCAACGAATTCCACGTTCGAACCGTCGGGGAAGATGGCATCTCGTTCGATCGCTGGACCGATCTCTTCCACGGCTGCTTCGTCGACATCATCCACGAAGAGCACCGCGTGTGGGTTCCCGACGCCCACCGGACGCACGGAGTGTCCCGCCACGAGCAGCTCTTCGGTTCGGAACGCGTGGGGCACCCCGACGAACGCCCGGACGATGCCGTCGGGGGACACGGTCGCAGGATGATCGGTCAATGCAGAACGAACCGTGAGCGACGGACCGTCAACGATGCCATACTCGGCGGCGATGAGGGCGACGCAACGCAGGCCGTTGCCGCACATCTCTGCTTCCCCGCCGTCGGCGTTCCAGTAGCGCATGGCGACGGTGGTCTCGTCGAGAGCGGTGATCTCCAGGATGCCGTCCGCTCCGACTCCCGTCTTCCTCTCACACAACGACGCGATTCGTTCACTCGAGATCGCAAGCGGTTCGGTGACAACGATGAAGTCGTTGCCGAGTCCTTCTGCCTTCACGAACTCCATAACGTGTCCTTCTCAAGTTGGTCGAATGCTGAACGAACCATGTGTTCAGGTTCATGGTGCCACGGAATCCATCGAATGCGAGGATCCCGCCGGAAGTACGTTCTCTGTCGTTTCACCAGCGATGTCGTCGCCGCGATCGCTTCATCGCGGGCAGCGTCCATCTCCCTGCCCTCCTCGATCACAGGGAGTAGTTCGCGATAGCCGACGGCCTGCCTCGCCGTGCGGCCCATCGTCGGGGCAAGAGCAGCGATCTCGTCGACCAGGCCGGCGTTGAGCATCCCATCGAATCGGTCTTCGATCCGCTTCCGAATCTCGGGCCCCGGATCGATGCCGATCGCCGTGAACTCCCTCATCGGCTCGTACCTCCTGACCGCATGCGCCTGGTCTGATGCTGCTCGTACCGTAGGCGTCGCCCCGGTGAGGCGCAGAACCTCGACGGCGCGGAGCACTCGACGTGGATTCGCCATGTCGAGGACCTCTCCTGCTGCCGGGTCGGCCCCGATGAGCTCCGCTCTCAGGTCGTCAGCGTCTGCCGCCTCAAGCTGCACACGTAGCTCCCCGTCCGTCGGAGGAAACTCCAGGGGATCCACGAGGGATCGGAAATGCAGACCGGACCCGCCGGCGATCACGATGACCCCAGCCGACGATTCGACGCGGTCGAGAACGGTCGTGCCCGCAGCCTGGAACTCGGCCACCGTGTACTCCTCGGAAGGGTCGGCGACGTCGACGAGGTGATACCCGAATCGCTCCCGAGCGTCCGGGTTCGGTTTCGCCGTGCCGATGTTCATGCCGCGAAACACCTGCATCGAGTCGACCGACAGGATCTCCGCCCCGATGCGGCCGGCGATCGCCTCAGCGACCTCGGACTTCCCGGCTGCGGTGGGGCCGAGGACGGCGATGATGCTCAGACGAGTGTCCCCTCGAGATAGTGAGGAGCGGCACGTGTGATCCTCAGATCGAGGAAACGTCCGGGCTCATACACACCGTCGACGTGAACGATGCGATTGCCCTCGGATCGGGTGGTTGCGGCGTCCGGGTTCCTGCGAGAAGGACCCTCCGTGAGAACCCGCTCGACCATGCCGACCCGCTCCTGGTTCCGTTCATAGGTGATGGCGTTCTGCATCTCCACGAGACGATCGAAGCGAACCCGGACAACAGCGGGCGGCACGTGTCCGGGCATGTCCGCAGCCGGCGTGCCCGGTCGGGGCGAGAACTGGAACATGAACGCGCTATCGAAGCGCGACTCTTCGACAACGGCAAGCGTCGCTGCGAAGTCATCGTCGGTCTCCCCGGGGAAACCAACGATGATGTCGGTGGAGACGCTGAGATCGGGGACCAACCGACGAGCCATTGCGAGCTTGTCCAGAAAGCGTCTCCCCGTGTAGCCGCGGTGCATCGCCGAGAGAATTCGGTCGCTCCCCGACTGGAGCGGGAGATGGAGCTGCGCGGCGACCGCCGGGGTCTCCGCCATCGCTCGCGCCACGTCTTCCTGGATGTCCTTTGGATGTGGGCTCGTGTATCGGATGCGATCGATCCCCTCGACCTCGCCTGCGCGTCGGAGAAGATCAGCGAAGAGAGGCTGGCGACCGTTGAGATCGAGATCGCGCCCATAGGAGTTGACGTTCTGGCCGAGGAGGGTGATTTCGACGACCCCCTCTTCGGCCAAGCGCTGGATCTCGCGGATCACGTCGCCCGGTCGTCGGCTGATCTCCGGGCCACGCACGATCGGTACGATGCAGAACGTGCAGCTGTTGTTACAGCCCGTGGTGATGGTCACCCAGGCCGAGTGAGCCGACTCGCGCCGCGTTGGTAGGAACGATGGTGCATCATCGGGGCTGCTGGACTCTTCCCAGATCTCCGTGACGGGGCCCCATTCATCGGCCCTGTCGAGAAGCTCCACGACACGGTGAACATTGTGGGTTCCGAAGACAACGTCGACCCACGGCGCCCGCTCGCGAACGATCTCTTTGTCCTTCTGTGCCGTGCATCCACCGATGGCGATGCGCATGTTCGGGTTCTTCTGCTTGTCGGCCTTCAGAGACCCGAGATATCCGTAGAGGCGCTGGTCGGCGTTCTCTCTGATCGTGCACGTGTTCAGGACAACGACCTCGGCCTCAGCCGCGCTGCCCGCACGGGTCATCCCATCGGCTTCGAGAAGACCCGCTATCCGCTCTGAATCGTGTTCGTTCATCTGGCAGCCGAAGGTGCGGATGAAGTACGTGCCGCCCGTTCGCCGTGGCTCACGGGTCTCACGTACGGCCGGCATCGCGATCGTTGTTGCGTCGGTCATGTTCGTCCCGAACCCCGCCTGGTCAGCGGGCGTAGTCGCGTGCCCGGTACTCCCGGATCACGGTGACTTCGATCTGGCCCGGATACTGCAGATCTTCCTCGAGCTTGCGGGCGATCCGTCGTGCCAGATCGCCTGCCTTCAGATCGTCCACATTCCCGGGATCTACCACGACCCGGATCTCACGACCGGCCTGCAGAGCGAACACCTTCGACACGCCGGAGAAAGCACCGGCGATCTCTTCGAGACGCTCAAGCCGACGGACATACGATTCGAGAGCTTCGCGCCGCGCCCCCGGCCGGGCGGCGGACACCGCATCGGCAGCCTGCACGAGGATCGCAGTGAGCGTCCTGGGTTCGACCTCGTTGTGATGCGCTTCGATCGCATGGACGACTGCGGGATCCTCACCGAACCGGCGAGCGATCTCGGCTCCGAGGAGCGCATGTGAGCCGCCGACCTCGTGGGACACGGCCTTCCCGATGTCGTGGAGGAAAGCCGCCCGCTTGGCTTCCTTCTCGTCGACACCCAACTCTGCAGCGAGCATCCCGGCAATGTGCGCCGACTCGACGAGGTGGTTCAGCACGTTCTGTCCGTAGCTCGTGCGGTAGTGCAGTCGACCGAGGAGCGTGATGAGCTCCGGGTGCATCTTCGTGAGCCCCACTTCGAGGAGCGCCCACTCGCCGGAGTCGCGGATCGACTGATCGACCTCCTCGCGAGATTTCTCGTACGCCTCTTCGATCGACGACGGGTGGATACGACCGCCTTCAACGAGCCTTTCCAGGGCGCGCCTGGCGACCTCGCGCCGGACCGGATCGAACGTCGATACGGACACGGCTTCCGGTGTGTCGTCAACGATCAGGTTCACGCCGGCGACGGCTTCGAACGTCCGGATATTGCGGCCGTCGCGACCGATGATCCGGCCCTTCATGTCATCCGACGGCAGCGGTACAACCGACACGGTCGTCTCGGAAACGACGTCTGCAGCGAGTCGCTGGATCACCGTCCCGAGAATCCGTCGTGCCCTTCGCTCCGACTCTTCTCGCGCCTTCACCTCGAGATCGCGAATGAGCACCATTGCATCTCTACGTCCCTCGGCTTCGACCTTGTCGAGGAGTTCGGCCTTCGCCGCCTTCGAATCGAAACCGGCAATCCGCTCAAGGGTTCCTCGAGCCTCTTCCTTGACGGCTTCTGCCTCGCCCACGGCACTCTCAGCTGCGCGCTCGCGCGCGATGATGAGCTCCTCACGTTGAGCGAGGTTCCCGGCACGCTGTTCGAGCGTCGCTTCGCGTTGTGAGAGCCTGGAATCCTGAGACCCCATCTCCACACGCCGGTGCTCCAGAGTCGCGTCCTCGCGATCGCGGTACGCCTCCGCCTTCGACCGTGCCTCCTCTTCCGCCCGCGCAAGAATGCGCTGCGCATCAAGGCGGGCATCGGCCAAAGTCTCGTCGGCAGTCGGTTCGCGATTGCCCCTCCGAGATAGGACGTAGCCGGCAACAAACGCGAGTCCAATGACAGCGATCACCAGGGCTGCTACGAGCCACTGCATCATCATGTCCCCGTTCTGCGAACCTGAACGCAGCATGCCGAACCCACCGGGCTCGGCACACACCGGAAACCGCATCGAATCTCGGGGCTCAGCCCCGTTTGTTCACTTCGTTCGCTGGTCCCCGTGTCGACATCTGCGTTCTAGTCCGCTTTCGTATCAGTGTTTTTGTGTGTGTCTGAGTCGATGCTACCGCACTTCGGCCTCGCGCGGAACGCGAAATCTCAGATAACTACTCACCCGTCTCTTCTTTGACCTCGTTCTCTTCGGATTCGGCCTCTTCCTCATCGACGATGAGGCCTACCGCACGAAGCACCTGATCCTGAAGCTGAACCGATAGATCCGGGTTCTCTTTGAGGAACAGCTTGGCCTTTTCACGCCCCTGGCCAAGTTGATCTCCGTCGTACGTGTACCAGGCACCGGCCTTGCGCACGATTCCTTCTTCGACGGCGACGTCGAGAAGGCTTCCTTCACGCGAGATACCTTCGCCGAACATGATGTCGAACTCCGCGAGGCGGAACGGCGGCGCGACCTTGTTCTTCGCGATCTTGGCCCGAACCCGGTTTCCGACATTGTCGGTCCCCACTTTGATCGCCTCGATCCTCCGGACGTCGATCCGAACGCTCGCATAGAACTTGAGCGCTCGCCCGCCGGGGGTCGTTTCAGGTGAACCGAACATAACCCCTATCTTCTCGCGAAGCTGGTTGATGAAGATCACGGTGGTCTGGGACCGGTTGATCGTGCCGGCGAGCTTGCGCAGCGCCTGCGACATCAGCCTGGCCTGGAGACCGACGTGGACGTCACCCATATCGCCTTCGAGTTCGGCGCGGGGCACGAGCGCCGCGACCGAGTCGATCACGACCACGTCGAGAGCGCCGGACCGGATCAGCATGTCCGTGATCTCGAGGGCTTGCTCGCCGGTGTCGGGCTGCGAGATCAGCAACTCGTCGACGTCGAGTCCGATCGCCCGGGCGTAGACCGGGTCGAGTGCGTGCTCGGCGTCGATGAACGCCGCGAGACCGCCGTTGCGCTGCGCTTCGGCAACGATGTGGAGGGCCAGAGTCGTCTTGCCCGAGCTCTCCGGACCGTAGATCTCAATGATCCTGCCGCGCGGCACACCACCTATACCGAGTGCAAGATCGAGCGAGAGCGCTCCTGTCGGAATCGCAGCGATATTGTGGATCTCTTCGTCGCCCATCTTCATGATGGCGCCCTTGCCGAACTGACGCTCGATCTGGGACATGGCCATCTCAATGTTCTTGTCTCGGTCGCCCTGTTTGTCGGTCACGTTGTCTCCTTCGTTGACGTTCCCGTAACGTACCGGGCGCCTGTGACAGATTCTGCTGCGCGAATGACAATGATGGTATTCACGGAGTGTGCGATATCGTAGTCGAACATCTGTTCGATGTCGAGGAAATGGGCACAACACGGTTGACCCACCGTCTTGAGAAGCCGCCGCTCAGAACGTCAGGACGGTCTCGAGCTCGCCGTCGTCCTCTTGTCCCGTGTCCACGAAGCCGAGACGGTGGTAGAACTCCCCCGGACCTCCGGCTAACGGGACATAGCTGGTAGCAAGACCGACCGCGCCGGACTGGCTTCGGACATGCTCGATGATGAGTTCCATCGCGGCGTTGCCGAAGCCCATCCCCTGATACCTCCGGTCGATCATGAACCTCCACAGGAAGTATCGGTATTCCTCGCCCTCCTCGTCGGCGAGGAGCACGTACCCGACCGGCGTGTCGTCGGCATAGATCGCCCGTGTCCATGCATTCGTCGCGAATGCGTACTGAGCGAGAGAGATGGCATTCGGAGCAACGAAGGCTCTCTGGTGGGGAGCGACGGCAAGCCTCGTGATCGCCCGAACGTTGTCAGCGTCGATCTCTCTGAGTGTGACCGATGCTTCCGATCCGATACCAGCAGGAATATCCGCCGAATCGGCGATCCGCTTGTGGAAGCGAAGGACGGCGCTCTTCTCTGCGAAGCCGAGGGCCCCATGGGCTGCTCTTGATGCTTCGTTGTCAGCGTGGGCGTCTGACGCGAATCCAGTGGCGCCACGAACGCGCGACCACTGCTCGGATGCCTTGAGCAGAGCTGTTCCAATACCTCTCCGTCGGTGGCCCGATTCGACCCACCAGCCCTCGAGGTAGCCGACCGGCGAGGTTGTGCAGCCCGGTGCTCGGTCCCGCATCGTCACTTCGGCGAACCCGGTGAGTCCATCTTCGACCTCAGCGACGAAGACGCCGAGCTTGCCGTGTGCCCAGTCCACGGTCTCTCCCACGAGTTCGTGGCGCGCGTGGTCCGGCCAGAGCCTGAGACGCATGTCGATCCATGCTTCGACGTCGGATCTGTTGAGCGGTCGAATCTCCATGACCACTGAGACTACGCGATCGCTTGTGTCTAGAACACTGATAGTCGTGGCCCCAGACACGAGCGTCATCGTCCCCGGTCACGGTTCCCATCATTTGTGTCTACAACCACACCTGATGTGGTTCCAAGCACAAACGATTCAGCGATGCCCTCGGAACAGGAACGCTTGTGCCGCCGACCTCACCCAGTGTGGTTCTAAGCACGAACGACGGATCAGAGGAGGACTTCGTCGATGACCTCGTAGCTTGCGCCGTCGCGGCCGAGGTGGCTCCGGTAGAGCGTCACCCGGTCCACGTCCATCTTCAGGGGGAATGTCCCCACCTGTTCGATGAGGCCGTCCACGCTCACCGGCGGCCGGATGCGTGACAGCGTGAGGTGCGGATGGAACGGACGGTCCTCCGCTTCGAAGCCCGCGGAGATGGCCGCATGCTCGCACACGTTGGCCATAGTCATCAGATCTCCGCTCCCTCTGCCGACACCAAGCCAGAGCACGGTCGCTCGCGACGGCTTCGGAAACGCCCCCACACCCGTGAAGCCGAGCGTGAACGGCTGAACGATCAGATGCTCGTCCAGGAACTCCAGGACACGATCTCGCTGAAGAGCATCGGTCGAGCCGAGGAATCGGAGCGTTAGATGCCAATTGTTCGGTGGCGTAGGCCGTCCCGGCAACCGGATCGCCCGCTCCCCCAGGAACGCAGCCAGGCCGTGCCGGACCTCATCGTTCAGGGCGACGGCGAGGAACAACCGATCACTCACCGACTCCCCCAGTCGACCCCCTGGAGTGACATGCGCAGGAGCTGAAGAGCGGCCGTCGACGCGAACGTACGGACACGCTCCCGGTCGCCGGGAAGATTGAGTGTGCGGACCCGCGACCCGTCCGGAGTCACCACCGCCACCACGACCGTTCCCACCGGTCGTTCCTGTGGTTCCGGGCCGGCTGATCCCGTGACTGACACTACGACATCGGCGCCCAGTCGCTCACGAGCTCCTTCAGCCATGGCCACCGCAACGGGCTCGCTCACGACACCGTGTTCTGCGATCAGGTCCCCAGAGACGTCGAGGAGCGACTCCTTGACTTCTGTTGAGTATGAGACGACCGAACCTCTGAATACCCGGCTCGCTCCGGGGACCGAGGTGATCCGTCCGGCAACGAGCCCGCCGGTCGCCGACTCAGCCGTTCCCAGCGTCCAGTCGCGTTCTTCGAGCATGCGGAGAACGACCACCTCCACCGTGTCGTCGTCCGCCCCGAAGATCCTCTTGCCGAGACGCTCCCGGATCGTTGCCTCGAACGGTGCGATCAGCGCTGCCGCCTTGTCCCGCGATGTCGCCTTCGCCGTGATCCGTATCTTGATCTCACCGCCCGATGCGAGAAACGCGATCGTGGGGTTCGTCGATGTGTCGTAGAGGTCGCCGAGCCGCTCGCCGATCGCCGACTCGGACTCTCCCCACGTTCGAAGGAGACGGCTGACTACCGCCGAATCATCGTCGCCGCCGAGGAACGGGATGACCGAGTCCTCCAGCATCGGGATCATCTCGGCCGGGACACCGGGCAGTGCGAACACCCAGGTGTCTGCGATCTGCATGCGGATGCCGGGAGCCGTTCCCTTCGGGTTGGCGATCAGCTCCGATCCAAGGGGCCGCTCGGCCTGCTGGAGATTCGACTCCGGCATGACCCGCCCGCTGCTGGTCCAACGTTCGCGAAGTCGATCTGCCTGCTCGCTGTCGAAGATCAGTTCGACGTCGGCTGCTTCTGCGAGCGCCTCTCGCGTCAGGTCATCCTTCGTGGGTCCGAGCCCCCCGGTGAGGATCAGGGCGTCCGCTCGAGAGCACGCAGCGTCGATCGCAGTGACGATGCGGGCTTCATTATCACCGACGACGGTCTGTTGGAAGTGGTCGAGTCCGGCGTCCGCAAGTCGCTCTCCGATGCGAGTCGCGTTGGAGTTCACGATCTGTCCGAGGAGCAGTTCTGTACCGATTGCGAGAATCTCGACGATCATGCGGGGCCTTTCACGATCCCGTCGATGTCGGTCCCGTAACCCCCGGTGATCTCGACGGTGAGCCACTCCCCCGGTTCTCCACGATCCAGAAGGACCACACCGTCGATCTCCGGCGCTTCCCGATATGAGCGCCCCACGGATCGATCGTCCTCCACCTGATCGACTACGACGGTGAGCGTACGGCCGATCTGAGCGACGGAGCATGCCGTCGTGATGTCATCCTGAATGTTCTGGACATGTCGGAGCCGGGCCTGTTTCTCCGAGTCCGAGATCTGGCCCTCCATGACGGCTGCCTCGGTGCCCTCCTCCGGTGAGAAGGGGAAGAATCCGGCCCAGTCGAGCTGCGCCTCGTCGAGGAACGCTGCGAGTTCGTCCACGTCGTCATCGGTCTCTCCGGGGAACCCGACGATAAATGATGACCGCATCGCCGCATCCGGAGCGGCTGACCGAATTCGATCGATGAGGTCACGATGCTGTTCACCCGATCCGGGGCGTTTCATAGCGCGAAGCAGTCGGCTCGAAGCGTGTTGGAGCGAGAGATCGAAGTAGTTCGCGACGACGGGATTGCCGGCCATCTCCTCGATCAACGCCGGTCGGATCTCCCGCGGATACAGGTAGTAGAGGCGCAGACGCCGGAGTCCTTCAACGTCGGAGACCTGCCGGACCAGTTCGACGATGTCCGGGGCGTCGATGTCCCGACCGTACGCGGCCAGGTCCTGTGCGACCAGGCCGATCTCGGCGACTCCTGCCGCTGCAAGCTCGGCGATCTCATCCCTGATGTTCTCCGGGCTGCGCGATCGCTGCTTCCCCCGGAACTGAGGGATCGCACAGAAGGTGCAGAGCTTGTCGCATCCTTCCGCCACCTTCACGTACGCGTACGGCGTCGTCGGCGTCGGGCGTCGGGTCTCGTACAGGATGTCCATGTGCGACCGGCGGGCAGATCCGATGGTGAGCGGCGTCCATCGTCGCAAGGCGTCGAGGCGATCGACCAGTTCAGAGTAGCGATCAAGACCCAGCACCGCATCGGCTTCGGGGAGCGCATCGGCGAGTTCAATCTCATATCGCTGAGCCATACAGCCGACCACGACGAGGCTCGCATCGTCGCGCTTCGCATCTGCGAGGTCGAGGATCGTGTCGACCGATTCGCGGCGTGCGGGTTCGATGAAACCACACGTGTTCACCATCACCACGTCGGCAGACTCGGGCGTTGAGGCCTCGGTGTATCCGGCGGCCGTCAACATTCCCGTGATCTTGTCCGAGTCGACCTGGTTCTTGGCGCAGCCGAGTGTTGTCAGCCAGATGGTTGGGGCAGAAGAAATCATCGCAGGCAAGCGTACCGTGATGGAGTACCCGAGTAACGGAGTAGCGGAGTTGGCCTGTCAGCGTCCGGGAATGCTCGACAGCGAGGGCGGCGGGAAGACTGCCCCCAGTCGAAGGCGCCTCCCTGCTCGTCGCAAGCTCCTCGCGTCCTCCCGGCTGCGCCGGTGGGACAGGATTCGCACAGGTGGAGGCGAACTTGTCGATCTCCCGACTCAGCGGTCAGGTCGATACCTCTGGCACTTCCACGCCGCGATCGATGAGGATCCCCTTGATACGACCGATCCGCGATTGGATCTCGCCCGCCCCGGCAGCTGCGTCCATCTTCCGATTCAATCCTTCTTCCGGAGTCATCGCACCGGTCATTCCGCCGCTACCACCCGCCTGGGAGACCATGTCGATTCGCTGTCCTTCGATCGTTGCCATGCGCGATCGCAGACCCGAGAGTTCGGTCAGCAGTTCCTCGGTCGATCGCCGGGCGTCGAAATCGACGCGGAATGACGCCATCTGATCGCGCAATTCATCCTGGCGACATCGGAGCTCATAGCGCTCGGCGAAGGCGTCGTCGGGAAGAGCGATCAGACGATCCTGCACGTCGGAGAGCTCCCGCAGGACCTGATTGAGATCTGCTTCCGGCATATCCCACGTCCATCCAACCCCAAGCCGACCTCTCGGGTTAGTCGGTGTCGACGCCCCGGCTGGCCAGGATTCCCTCGAGCTTGTTGAGCCGGCTCACCAGTGCAGGGGCACCATGACCGTCCGCTATCTCCTGGTTCATCACGGCGGGATCGGACTCGCCGGGACGCGGACCGGGAATGTTCCCCTCGCTGTCCTGCTCCGCTGTATCGACCATGTCACCCTGGATCGCAGCGATGCGCTGTTTCAGAGACGTGACCTCGGTCTGGAGATCCGCCGTTGTACGCTGCTCGTCGGCGTCTGTGTTGAGCTGCGCTGCTCGGGCCTTGAGTGCCAGATGGCGTTGGTGGAGATCGACCCGATCCACGAAGTCGTCCGAAGGCAACGTGTCGAGCTTCTCGTCGATCGCTGCAAGTTCCTTGTCGATCTCTCCAATCGAGAGGTCGTCGATCAAACCGCCGCTGGCTGTGTCGTTATCACTCATGTCGGCCAGTCTACGCGAAAGCAAGCCTCGCCGCCGCGACGACCGCGGCCGCAACGAGAACCCACCTGATCCACGCCGCACCCTTGAGCACTGCGAGGCGGGAACCGGCCCATGCTCCCGACATCTGTCCTGCGGCGAGGACCACGCCGACGGCGATGTCGACCTGGGCTGCGTTGGCGAAGAGCAGAATCGCGATCGGCGAGTAGGCAGCGATGAGCACGACCTTCGCGGCATTGCCGTTGACGAGGTTCATCCCTGCGCCGAGTACGAGGCCGGCGAGGAGCAAGAACCCGACTCCGGCCTGGACGAAGCCTCCGTAGAAACCGATGCCGAGGAACACGAGGGAGCGCCAGGGCTCGTGCAGTGCCACATCTCTCTCCTCGAGCCACCGGGACGGCCGCAGGACGACCGAAGCTGCCACCAGCAGCAGAACACCGGCGAAGACCATACGAAGCACGTCGGGCGGTGTCACGGTCGAGACCCACGCACCGATCGCCGCGCCAACCACCGTCGGCGCCAGCAGGACACTGAGGCGACGCCACGGAACCGCCTCGCCCTTCTGGTAGCCGGCGATCGCCGTCAGGTTGGCGAGGAAGATCGCTATTCGGTTCGTCCCGTTCGCCGTGTTGATGCCGACCATCTCGGTGAGAATGGGAATCGTGATGGCGGATCCACCACCCGCGAGCGCGTTGATGAAACCGGCGGCGCCACCTGCGGCGACGAGGATCAGCCCCTCGACAAGGGTCACGGATTCAGCGAGATCGACATGCGAACGGAGGCTACTGCCGGACGAGTCGGGCGGATTTCCAACCGCGCACCGAACTCAACAGGGCAAATCCTTCTGCACCTTCAAGATCGTCCATCATGATGACCTCTTCGACCAGCGCTCCCTCGTCGATCAGCACCTGTCGCAGCACACCGGGGAGACAGCCCGAAGCGAGCGGCGGCGTCACCCAAGTTCCTGCGCACTGAACGGCCACGTTGTACTTCGTCGCTTCGGTCAATTCACCACGCTCGTTCACCATCAAGACGTCCTCAACGCCGGTGTGAGCCTCGTTGCGATCGTCGTAGGGGCGTCGGGCTGTCGTCTTGTGGAAGCGGTAGACACTCGTGGACGAGATGGCCGTCGGGTCGATGACACACGTCACCCGGTCATGTCCGGGATTGGGCCACCACCGTGCCGGCGGCAGTTCGTCTGGGTCGACGGTAACGGTCGTCGCGCCGAGACGATCGACTTCGAGTCGGATGGCGTGTGCCTCGCTCAGGCCGGTGACGGCTTCTTCGAGGGCGTCGTGCACGATCCCGTCGTCGAACCGAAATCCGAAGTAGGCGGCGGAGTCGCCGACGCGCTTGATGTGCCGATCGATCCACCAGAAACCGTGGCCCTCTTCCCACCGGATGGTCTCGAACAGGGCGATCTCCGGCCGCCGCTGGACCAGGATCCGGGCCTTCGATTGGGCCTCCTCGTACTCGCCCATTGGAACGGACGTCTCGGTAATCCCGGCCCCTACCCCGTACTCCCCGACGCCTTCTTCCGAATCGACGGTGACCGTGCGGATCGCAACGCTGAAACTGGCGTCCGGTCGTCCTCCGTCGGTCGGTGCCATGAACCCGATCGCACCGGCATAGATCCCCCGGCTGCGGCACTCGAGCGTCGCTATGGCCTCCATGGCGCGAGCCTTCGGGTCGCCGGTGACTGCCGCAGAGGGGAACAGGGCACCGAACACATCGACGATTTCGGTTGCTGGCTCCAGTTCGGCTGTCATGTTCGACGCAAGCTGCCATACCGTCTCAAGCCGCTCGAGTCCCATCAATTCGTGGATCTCGATCGTGTTCGGAACTGTGATCCCGGCAAGCTCCTCAACAACGCCCTCGACGATTCTTTGATGCTCGTCCCGGTCCTTGCCGGACGCGGAGAGCCTGGCTGCGTTGTCCTCGTCCTCTGCGGACCACCGGCCGCGCGGAGCGGTGCCCTTCATCGGCCGAATGTCGATCGTTGATCCCTTGACGGCGAAGAACCGTTCCGGTGAGGCGCTCAGAATCCGGTATCGGCCGAGGTCGATGAAGGCGCCGTTGGCGCCGCGC
This sequence comes from Acidimicrobiia bacterium, assembly GCA_029934555.1. Taxonomy (GTDB): domain Bacteria; phylum Actinomycetota; class Acidimicrobiia; order Spongiisociales; family UBA5794; genus JAHEEL01. The sequence continues at coordinate 18,782 of JAOZMA010000002.1, forward strand.
TGCGACAGAACGAGGTCGCGGTAGAGCTCTCTGAGGTCTCCGCTGATGGCGGCGTCGAGACGCAGGGCGTAGTTGATCTGGTTGAGGTCTTCCGATCGGATGAGGCGACGAACCCGGTGCACGTTCTCCTCGTACGTCTCCTCATCCATCGTTGGGATCCAGGGAGAGACGGTGTACGGAGACGTGTCGAGTCTGGTTTCTCCTATGAACGACTCAACGTCAGATCGGTCGCGAAAGAGGCCGAACCATGCCAACGGCAGATCGCTGAGCAGCTCGCCGGACTCGCGTGCCCGTACCGGCAGTGCCGAATCGAACGCCGGGGCCGCCTCGTATGCGACGAACCCAACCGCCCAGAACCCTTCACGGGTTGCAGCTTCAGCCTGTCTGACGACATCGAGCACGTCTTCGACGTGGTGGGCCTCCACGACACGATCCGGATCGGTGAATTCCACGGAGCGCCCGCCGATGGGCGTGAACATGTCGAGGCGTATGCGGATCATCGGTCCCAGGCTACGCGAGCAAAACGGGAAATGTCGTGACTGGTTCGTCGGCCGGCATGTTTAGCGGACCAGAGACCCGAGCTCGTCCTCGGTCACGAGGACGGAACGAGCCTTCGATCCTTCGGACGGACCAACGATGCCCTTGTTCTCCAAGATGTCCATCACTCGCCCGGCTCTGGCGAAACCGATCCTGAGCTTGCGCTGGAGCATCGACGTCGATCCGAGTTGGCTCCGCACGACCAGCTCGATCGCCTGGCGCATAATCTCGGGATCCTCACCCTCGAACTCCTCGTCCACCGCCGTGGCCTTCTCCGCAACTTCGAACACCTCGGCATCGCGATATTTGGTCTCCCGCTGCTCACGGACGAACTCAACGACGCGGTGGACCTCTGCCTCGGAGACCCAGGCTCCCTGGATTCGCTCCGGCTTCGGCTCCCGGGCGGTAACGACCAGCATGTCGCCGAGCCCGACGAGCTTGTCGGCACCGACCTGGTCGATGATGACCCGTGAGTCCGTTTGAGACGCCACCGAGAATGCCAGACGGGATGGCACGTTCGCTTTGATGACACCCGTGATGACGTTCACCGACGGTCGCTGTGTCGCGAGTACCAGGTGGATTCCGACCGCCCGGGCCATCTGGGCGATTCGCACGATCGAGTCTTCAACGATTCGCCCTGCGACCATCATCAGGTCGTTCAGCTCGTCGACGACGAGGACGATGTACGGGAACCGGTCGAACAGCTCTTCATCGATGCCGCCCGCGTCGTACTTCTCGTAGTAGGACTCGACGTCACGAACACCCGAGTCGGCCAGCAAGTCATACCTGCGATCCATCTCGGCGACGGCCCACTGGAGGGCGTCGGCAGCCTTCTTCGGACTTGTGATGACCCGCGTGAGGAGGTGCGGCACGTCGTTGTATTGACCGAGTTCGACTCGCTTCGGATCGACGAGGATCATCCGGACCTGGTCTGGCCGGGCACGCATGAGGATCGACGTGAGCAGGGCATTGATACACGACGATTTCCCTGCACCGGTTGCGCCGGCGATGAGCACGTGGGGAAGCTCTGTGAGGCGCAGCATCCTGGCGCTGCCGCTGACGTCCTTGCCGAGGGCGACGAGCATCGGGTCGGTGTCCTGGCTTGCCGTGTTGCTCTCGAGAATGTCGCCGAGCGTCACCATCTGCCGATTCCTGTTCGGAACTTCGATCCCGATAGCACTCTTGCCGGGAATCGGAGCGAGGATGCGAACGTCTGGTGAGGCGAGAGCGTACGCGATGTCGTGGGACAGATTCGTAACCCGCGACACCTTCACCCCGGGGGCAAGCTCGATCTCGTACCTCGTCACCGTCGGACCCGGAACGATCCGTGTGAGACGGGCATCGACACCGTGCTGGCTCAGTGCTTCCTGCAGCTCGGCGGCTGTCTGTTCGAGCCCTCCGCGGTTCGGCCCCTCGGATATCGAGGCCTCGAGGAGTGAGAGTGGCGGTAGTTGATACCCGTCGACCGGAACCGCCTGCGGAGCGGGGGTGCGCTTCGGCTTTGCCTTCTTCGGAGCCTTGGCCGACTTCTTCGGCCCGTTCTCGGGCCGGGTAGCCGATTGATCGGGCGCCAGTTCGTGAATCTCGATTGGCCCAGCGCTGTGCACCGTTGGCGCCGATGCTCCATCATCGGCCCCGAACCCGATCCACGACCGGAAGCGGCGCCACGATGAGCCAAGCGTGCCTGCGACGTCCTTGACCGATGACTTGGTGACGATGAGCGTTCCGACTCCCATTGCGGCGAGCAGAACGAGGAATGCGCCCCAGAATCCGATGGTGCGGCGAAGGGGGAACGCTATGACGGCTCCGACGGCTCCACCGCTCTCCTGAACCTGGTCTACGTGACCCGCCAGCGCAACCGAACCGGTCAGCAGGTGGAACATGGCGAGTGAAGCCACGAAGATCGCGGCAAGGCCTGCCACCAGGCGGCCGCGATCCTCGCTGCAGCAGACGCTGACAAGGGAGAGGCCGATGATGAAGAAGACCAGAGGCACGGCGAACGCCCACATGCCGAAGAGGAATCGCAGCGAGCCGGAGAGCCCGGCGCCGATCGGACCTGAGAGTCCGAAGAACGACAAGGAGACGAGTGCGGCAAGCACCATGAGAACAACGCCCCACAGGTCATTGCTCTGACGTGCGAACCGTTCCCGGATACGGTCCCGACCCGTCCGTAGCGCTTGGACGGTTCTGGCCCGAAATGAGCTCCGTTTAGTTTTCTTGGGGGTCGCTTTGCTCCGCCCCGCTGCCCCGCGGCGCTTGGTCCGCGTTGCCATCTGCCCGTAACGATACCTCAGAAAGCGCCAGAGATGAACCACCCTTCGCGCGATTGGTCGCGCGAAGAGTTACATCCGTGTGATTCGAACCCGTTTCTGCTCCCCGATGAGACACCGGAATGGCGGTTCATCGCTCGAGAGAACAGGGCGGAAACGAGCCGCGATTGACGGTATCCTCCCTCTGATGACCGATGTCACATCCCCGCTTCGTGCCCTGCTCGCCGCCGGCGAGTGGAGAGCCGCGGATCATGAAACCCGTCGCCTGCTGATCGCCGATGCCGACGTCGGCGGGTACATCGGTCTTGATCCCGACGAGGCAGCCACTGTGGACTGTGACCTCCTCCGGTCGATCGATGCCGCCTGGCGGGAGGTCTCAGACGATCGATTCGGATTCACACCCCAGGCGGAAGCCCTGAGAGTGGCCCGCGATCGCGGCCTGCCGCGAGCCGACACATGGCGAGCGTTCGGACGGACGGTTGGATGGGTCGACGGCCGCGAGTGGCTCGAAGAGGATGGCGTCCGCTACGAGGCAGATGCACCCGTCGGGCATCTCCCATGGCTCCCGGGTACAACGTCGGCGGTAAACACCGGGCGCGTCTACGAGGGGTTCTTCCTCTTCTACGGCCGATTCGCCAACTGCCCCGAGTAGCAGCAGCTCTCAGACATCCCGGGCACGCCGGTCCCCCGAGAGTGTTGTCGACCCCCGGGGGACCTCACGCGAACCGATTCGCGTCGTGTCGTCTTCCCTCCCGCAAGAGAGGACGGGAGCACCGCGGGTGCTGACGGGGGGCGTCAGATGGTTCCGTTCAGCTTCGGCTTCTGACCCCCCTCCTTCGTCGGCACCTCCCGCTGAGCCTCAATCCACTGGGTGTGTTGGTTTGCGGTCGCGTTCACTGACCGAAGCTCATGGTGGTGCAGGGATTCCAGGTGTTCGCAGTTATGACACTCTCGGTGAAGGTGCGAGCGGGGGATCTCCGACACTCTCCACCACGCAGCCTGGATCCGCGGTTTCTGGCCTGGTTCACTGGTGGAATCTCATGGTGTGGCAAGGATTCGACGTGTTGTCGGTGCCCACGATTCAGGCGAACGTGCGAGCGGGGCTCTCTGACACTCTCCACCACGCAGTGGGGGAGA
>JAOZMA010000142.1 GCA_029934555.1 Acidimicrobiia bacterium
TCCGTAGTCCGTAGTCCGTAGTCCGTAATCCGTAATCCGTAGTCCGTAGTCCGTAGTCCGTAATCCGTAGTCCGTAGTCCGTAGTCGGTAATCGGTAATCGGTCAAGACTCCACCACACGATCGTCTCGGTGTACCGAATACCGAGTACCGACGACCGAATACTGAGCGCTACACGCCCAGCTGGCTTCTGAGACTCTCGCCTGCTGCGGCGTCCGTTGACACGATCCAGTAGATGCCGTCGTCGATGCGGTCGATAAAGACGTAGACAGTCCCCTGGCGGTACAACAGGCCACCGGCCGACTCCTCAGCCGGACCTGCGTCCATGGAGTCGCGGATGTGAGGGATCAAGGCGTTGGCGAGTTCTTCGGCGTCGCGTTCGGAGTCGCCGATGTAGGACAACACCATGGCGACGTCTTCCCCGCGTGAGAACACCCGGTACGTGTCGTTCCCCCATCCGGCGGCCGCTTGCGTCGCTTCACCGGGGAGCACGCTTTCGCTGATGACTAGCCGCAGACCCCACTCGCCGAACGTCGCTTCGTCGTAGAGCTCCCATCCGTCGATCTCCACGGTCAACGGCGGAAGCTCCCGCGGCTGTTCGCGGCGGTTGTACTTCGCCACGTCGAGGATCTGCTCCGTCGTTGCAGGTGGCGATTGATATGCCTCGTCGACGGCGGCCAGGCCACCGGTCGAAACGATCGCTTCCACGAAGACGAGTCCCTGGTCGTATGGGAATGTCAGGTCGGCCTGCATCCACGACGGTACCGAATCGAGCACCGACGAGTCATAGCTCAGCAGCTCGGTTGCGGCCTGAACCGCCTCGATCGGACTCATTTCCTGCATGTACACGAACTGAGACCGGGTCGCGTCACCTTCGATGAGCGCCTGAAACGCCGAGGCATCATCACCCGTTCCGTCGTCGATGAGCACTTCGTACTCTTCGTTGAAATCGAAATGCTGATCGGTGAGCGCATGAACGAGCTCGTGGAGAACCGTGATCCTTTGCAGCGGCGTGAAGCCCTCCGGTGCGGCGGGAACAACCATCTCTTCAGCGTCGCCGTCGTAGAACCCTGCGACCTGTTCGGCGTAGAGATCGATGAGGAGCGTGTAAAGATCCGTCCCCGGGTCGAGCATCCCGAGCATCGAGAAGAACGCGCTGTCGATGGCCAGCTCCTCCTCGTCGAGGTCTTCCGCCACCAGGTCCGAGACCCGCTGTGTGAACTCGGCGTCATCGAGGATGACAACGGTCGGTGTCGCGATGAACGGGAGGCCGCGAACCTGCTCGGCTTCCACCATGAGCTCACCGAGTTCATCCCGCATCTCTTCGACCACCGCCGGGTCGATCGATTCTGAGGCTGTGCCAGGTACAGAGATCGGGACGTCCGGAGCCACAGTGGTGGTCGTGTCCTGTCCACTACCGGTGGTGGTCGTGGTGATCAACGTCGACGTGGTCGTTGTCGGATCAGCCTCCGGGCTACAAGCCGTGGCGATCAGTGAGAGGGCGAGAATGAGTCCCGCGAGGAAACGAAGCGTCTGGAATCGGTGCACGGGTCGGAGGCTACCGCTCCTCGTGACAAACGGGAGGCTCAGGCAGTCCTCGGTGACCGGTTGCCACGAGGCTCCGACCTCGATGAGATAGGCGTTGAGCGAGTCCCGCTACTCGTCATGCGCCCGTATCTGGAGAGCCGCGAGGTCGGTCCCGTCCACAGGGAGCTTCGAGTGCTACTCGCCGATGCGACGGGCCACACCGACCGTGGCGGCAGTTTCCCGGTTGCTCGGTGCGGCCCCCTCGAAAGCGACTCCGCAGTGCTCGAATACGGCGATCAACGTGCGCTTCCCCTTCCGGAACCGATCGACGGGTTGGATCTCACTGGCGCGTGTCATGGCGATCCCGAAGTTCGTGCTCGTCCTGATCACCATCGTCTACATCCTCATCGGAATCGTCGCTCTCATCGTCCGCCGGGTCAGGACGCTGGCGTAGGAAACACCCGCGACAGACTGCCGTCTTCTTTCCACGCGGGAGCCCGGATGGAGAGGGAGGCCATTCGTTCGTCGATCGTCGAAGGAACGACCTGCACATCGGCCTCGATCCCGTGCTCGCGGAGTTTCGCCTCGACATCGGCCGGGGCCAGGTCGATGACCCGAGCCTTCGTTCCGTTGAGCGTAACGAGCAGGCCGTCGTTCGCCAGGACGGAGAAGGCATCGCTCCACGAGTCGGCCGCCACCTCGACCGTCGTCATTCCTGCCACGATGTCGGACTCTGTACCTCGTCCGACGATGCGTCCGTCGAACATGAGGAGCAACCGGTCGCACTGTCTGGCTTCCTGCATCGAGTGGGTTGAAACGAGAACGCCGACGCCCTTGTCAGACTCGTCGCGGATACGATCCCACAGTCGTGCCGCGGCCAACGCTCCTACACCCGAGGTTGGTTCATCGAGGATGAGGACTTCGGGATCGTGCTGAAGAGCCGTGACGAAAGAGAGCTGGCGCTGCAGACCGAGCGGGAGGTTGCTAACGATCCGGTCGGAGGCACCGGCCAGCGGGTCGATCAAGGTGGCCGGCTCGACCCCGAACGCACTCGCCGCAAACGCGAGGTTCTCACGCACGGTGAGGTCGCCGTAGAGACCGAGGCCCTGGGGGACGTAGCCAAGACGTCTGCGCGAGGCGCGACTCGGGGGTGAGCCGAGAAGGAACGCCTGTCCCGACGTCGGTGGGAGCAGACCCGCGAGAATCCGGATCGTCGTCGTCTTCCCTGCACCGTTGGCACCGAGCAGACCGACGACCTCGCCGAAGTCGACCTGGAAGGTGACGTCGTCAGCCGCGACATTGTCCCGAAAACGTCGGGTCAGCGAGCGAGCCTCGAGCGCCGGGGCGGTCACTGCGTGTCGCCCACCGGGATAAGCCGATCGCGAAGTTCGGCCGCGATGCAGACATCCTCGAGGTCCGGCCGGAGCCCAGTCAATCCGTCGGGTACAGTCCATGGGAACCACTCGTGGAACACCGGGCCGACCCGCCATGCGAGGGATGAGTCGACGGGAGCGTCGGTTTCGACGATGGTTCCCGGCATCGAGCCGATCAGTTCGTCCGGCTCCCCTGAGAGCAGCACTCGTCCGTCGCCGAGGAGCACAACGAACGCGGCACGCTCGGCCTCGTCCATATAGGTCGTGGCCATCACGACGGCGGCCCCGTCTGCGACGGCCTCCGAGATCATGCGCCACAGTTCGATCCTGCTGACGGGATCGACACCGGTCGTCGGCTCGTCGAGGACGAGCAGATCCGGACTGTGCAGCATGGCGAGGCTGAAGCCGAGCTTCGTCTTCATGCCACCGGAGAGCTGTCCCGCCAGGCGATCCCTGGCATCGGCCAGTCCCGCACGCTCGAGGATCGGGTCGGCGCGATCGGCCAGATCGGCGCCGGAGAGTCCGTATGCGCCGCCGATGAACGACACGTTCTCGGCGACGGTGAGGTTCTTCCAACTACCCGCCCCGGCCGGGAGATAGCCCAGTCGGCCAACACCCGGTCGACGGACCGTCCCCGAGGTTGGTTCGACGAGTCCGGCAAGCGTGCGCAGCAGCGTGGTCTTCCCCGCCCCGTCGCCTCCGACCAGCGCCGTTACCTCGCCGCGACGAACAACAACGGACACCTCGTCGAGGGCAGTGACCCTGCCGAACCGGACGGTGAGGTTCTCGACACCGAAGCTCACGCAGGAGCCCCCTCCGGTTGAACCGGGGCTTCCGAAACGCGATGCGGCGTGAGATCACGGCGGAAACGCAGCACCGCCCCGGTGAAGACGAAGACAGCCATGACGGTGAGGACGACGAACGCCGGCCACAGCGAATCGAGCCCGGCGCCGCGCAGCATGATGCCCTGGGAGATCTTCGTGTAGTAGGTGAGCGGCATGAAGTAGCTCAGCCAGCGGATCCCCCATGGGATCGCTTCGATGGGGAAGATCATGCCTGACAGCAGGATCTGCGGGACCAGGAAGAAGATCGCCAGCTGGATTGCCTGCCCGGACGTTTGGGACACCGTGGAGATCAGCACACCCACGCCGAGGACGACGAACAGGAAGATCGCGGCCCCGACGCCGAATAGCAAGACGTTCCCGACGAACGGGATGCTGAAAAGGATCATCGCCAGCACAGTCACGATCACCATATCGATCGACGCCAGGATGAAGTACGGAGCGATCTTTCCGACGATCACCGCTACCGGACTCAGCGGCATGACCGCCAACTGTTCAAGCGTCCCGTTCTCTCGCTCCCTGACGAGTCCGATCGAAGTGACGACGGTGCCGATGAACATGAGGATGTACCCTATGAGGGCGGGAACGAGCACCCACGACGTGATCAGATCCGGGTTGAACAGGATGTCGACGGTGATACGGTCCCCGAGCCGTCCGAGTGCGCCGACCGCCTTTCCAGCGGCGAACAGGCTCGATCCGTCGATGAACGCCGTCGGCGGTTCCGTGTCGGTCGTGATCGCCACCTGCGCCTCGGCGTCCCGCAGCAGCGTTTGGGCCGTCTCCGACGTCCCTGTGGAGTCGACGACGGTCACATCGAAGAGATCGGGAGCCTGCTGAGCCACCTGTTCGGCCCCGGGTCCGAGGATGGCCGTCGGGATGCTCTCTACGTTGAAGTTCGCCGCATAGCCGAAGATGATCAGCATGAGGAGCGGGAACACGATGATCATCGCCATCGTGCGTCGGTCACGGCGGAGTTCGCGGAACTCCTTGAGGATCATGGCGCGCATCACACGAACCTAACAGGCACCTGGATGTGGCAGGTCTGTAACGCGGGAGACACCGGTCGGTCCTCGTTTGATGTGTCCTGCGAATCATCTGAAAGGTTCTGCGGTTATGGCCGCCGCTGCCCGGATATGACGACGCAAGAGTCGTCCGTGGAGCGCTTCCACGAACACACCGCAACCCGGCCGACATCACGTGTACCGCACCCTGCCCCGACGCGACGGTCGCCACTCTTCAGTGCGACTTCACGCGGGCACGACCGGCACCTCGGCGAGAGAGGAGCGGGCGGCGAGGGCCAGGCCGACGATGATCAAGGCGATGCCGATCCATGCTCCAACGCCGGGCCGTTCAGCAAGCACCACCACGCCGAGAACGGCGGCGGTCACGGGCTCGGCAAGTGTCAGCGTCGCAGCACTGCTGGAATCGGTCGTTCGAAGCCCGGCAATGAACAGCAGGTAGGCGACGGCCAGCGTTGCGAATCCGAGCCACAGAACCATCACGGCCCCGCCGACACTTCTGACGAATGACAGGTCCTGGGTCAGGACTACCGGTAGCAGCATTACGGACGCCAGGCCGAACAGCGCTGCCGACGAGTGACGAACCGAACCCATGCGGGCCAAACGCGCCGCGCTGACGACGTAGAGCGCATATGACAGTCCCGCGAGGAGCGCCAGGATCACACCCATGCCGTCAACGGTGACATCTCCCGTAGAGACGCTGAGGATCGCCAACCCGATGATCGCCGGGATCGTCGCGACGACCCAACTTCGCCGCGGCCACGTTCGGACGACCACTGCCTCGAAGACGCCGACGAACACTGCGGCCGATCCGAGAGCGAGAAGCGTGCCGACCGCCACTCCGGTCCGGTCAACGCCTGAGAAGAAGAAGAGCTGGAACGCGGCCACGCCAACAGCGGCTGAGAAGGTTGCCGGACGCACCAGCCATCGCCACCCGTTCTCCGGAGCCTTGAGCGCCGCGATGACGATCAGCACGCCTGCACCCAGCAGGAGCCGTAGCGAGCCGACGGCCAGCGGGCCAGCCGTGGCGGGTCCAAGCTCCTGGGCGGTCCCGGTGGTCCCCCACAAGACCGCAGCAAGGAGGATCAGCCGGGTGCCGCGCATCGTCGGATGCTACCGCTGTGGCGGCACCCGCCCGCAGCCCGGCAGTTCGACCGAATTCAAGGCACGGGACACCTCGAGTGTCGATCCGGGGCGGTCGCTCCAGAACGCCGGGCGACCGGACAACATAGAAGGACCGGGACCGGCTGCGGCGTCGCCCGAATACCGGCAACCTGCTGGATGCGGGCCGCTCCGTCGATAGGATCGGCTCCCTCAGCGATGAGCGTCGCACGCTGGTCGAAATCGAGCCGGACGTTGAACTGTGTGACCATCTCGAACGAGTGCACGGTGATCCACTCGCCGGGGT
>JAOZMA010000143.1 GCA_029934555.1 Acidimicrobiia bacterium
ACTACGGACTACGGATTACGGATTACGGATTACGGATTACGGATTACGGACTACGTCCTCGGAATCCATATCGCTGATGAGCAGAGCGACGTGTAGCTCGAGCCGACGGGTCGGGTCGGTGAGGAACGGTCCGAGTAGTTTCTCGAGTTGGGCCATTCGGTAACGGACCGAGTTGTAGTGATAGTGGAGCTCCCTGGCCGTCTTCGCCACATTCAGGTTCGTGTCCAGTAGGACCGCGAGCGTGCGTCTGAGCTCGGCCCGGCCCGTCGACGGCTCGTACAGTTCGCCGAGCACTTCCTTCGCGAAGCCCTGCAACAGATCCGCGTCGACCTCCGAGAGAAGCCGGAAGATCCCGAGATCGTTGAACGTGCCGACAAATCCGACACCCTTGATCGTCCTCGTTACTCCGGTTGCGGTCCGGGCCTGGTCCCATCCTCTCAGGAGATCTGTCGGGCTGTCGACCCGTCCCGAGACTCCGGCAGACCAAGCACCTGCCACAGATCGGGAGATCACCTCGGTCGTGGCCTCGACTGCCGTCTCCTCAGGGCCGGCGTCAGAAGGGTCATCGCTGCCAACGATGGCAACGACACTCCCGTTGATGATGGCGTGGGGAGCATGGAGACCGCGTGCCCTGAACGACCAACCCAAGGCATCCCTCACCCTTTCGAGATGAGCTGTTGCATCGAGCTCCGCGGGTGAGAGGCTCACGACGACGGCAGGGAAGTCCATGGTCCAGTCGAGCGCTTGGCAGCGACGTTCGATCTCCCGGCGATCCAACCGGTTCCGGAGCACCTGCTCCAGCAGCTCGGACCGAAACTGTCGATCCACGGAAGCCACGGCGATCTCTCTCGAAGCAGCCAGGGCCATGATCTGCGCGCACCGTGGTACAAGACCGGGGGAGAACCCCTTGAGAGGGTCCTCGCTCGGGAGCACATGGAGCTGGCCCACGTAGGTCGACCCGAAGACGATCGGCGCCGTGACCGCATCCTCGAAACGCGCACTCTCGAGCGGGTCTCGACCTTCCTCGGGCGACTCTCCGCCGGCCGTATGGTGAGACATCACGTTGTTGCTCGGACCCAGGACGAGAACGTCACAACTCACGAGCTCAGCGAGTCTCGCTGCCACTTCATTGGGGCCACCACCTGCGAGAGCGACGCTTATCAGTTCGTGTTCCCGGTCGCTCCTCCGATGGAGCCCGCCCAAGAGCAGCGAGCCGCGAGCCCTGTAGACGTCGGCGATCAGATCGTCGAACGACACGGTTGGAGGGAGCGAGAGAATCGGGAAGCCGCGCCGATCCGCAGCGGCGAGAGCGTCGCTACCGACCTCGGTGACGTAGGGACCAAGTTTGACTCCGAACCCGGCGAGATCCTGATCCGCTAGATCACCGATCAGTGTTGCCAGGTCCCTCCCCCGCCCGGCGAGCGAGTAGCCCACCGTGATCAACAGCTCCCGGTTCTTGACCCAGGGAATGATGTCCGGGTTCTCCATAACGTTGACCGACGAGACGACTCTGTCGAGCCCCGAAGAACCGGCCAGTACCTCGGTTTCCTGGAAGCTGGGGGTTGCCAGGACTTCCCGGAGAGTGAGCGACTCGCTTTTGTGTGAATATGACAATGAATCGCGTGAAGTCACGGCAACATACCCTAATGGCACCGTGCGACGAATCTATTACTGTCGGGCATATCCGGACAGGATTCGCACAGGAGGCGTAGCAATGGCCGTAGAGGTTCGCAAAGTTGTACTTGAGAGCGTCGGTGACGCATCTGGCTTGGCAGCTCTGATCGATGAAGGCGTCTTCTCCGCCGACGGCGTCATCGCCGTCATCGGCAAGACCGAGGGCAACGGTGGCGTCAACGACTTCACCAGGATCATCGCCGATCAGGCTTTCCGCAAGGTTCTGATGGAGAAGGGCACACGGCCGGTCGAAGTGGTTGATGAGATTCCGATGGTTTGGTCCGGCGGCACAGATGGCATCTTGACCCCTCACGCCACCATCTTCGCCAATGTCGAAGATGACGGTCCCGTGTCCGACGAACCCCGGCTCGCCGTCGGCTATGCGATGAGCGATGTGATTCTCCCTGAGGACATCGGCAGGCCCGCCATGGTCGCGAAGGTCGCCGAGGGCGTGCGCCGTGCGATGGAGGCAGCAGGAATCGAAGACCCGGCCGATGTCCATTACGTACAGACCAAGACACCCCTCCTGGTCATGGACACCATCAACGATGCGAAAGAACGTGGCCACACGGTCTACACCGAGGATCCCCTCGAGTCGATGAACGTTTCGAACGGTACGTCCGGACTCGGCATCGCCGTGGCACTTGGCGAGATCGACATGCCGACCGCCGAGCAGATCGGGCACGACCTCAGTCTGTTCTCGTCGGTTGCATCCTGCTCATCGGGCGTCGAACTCGATCAGGCACAGACGGTCGTCGTCGGCAACGTTCGCGGTGCGGGCGGGCGCTACCACATCGGTCACGACGTGATGAACGATGCTCTCGATAGGGAAGGCGTGTACCGCGCGATCCGAAACGCAGGTCTCGAACTCCCCGAGCGGGCCAACTCCGATGATCTCGATGACAAGGTCGTCAACGTCTTCGTCAAGTGCGAAGCAGATCCGACGGCACGCCTTCGGGGTCGCCGCCAAGTGGCCCTCGACGACTCCGATGTACACCACCATCGGCACATCAAGGCGGCGGTCGGTGGCGTCGTTGCGAACGCCGTCAATGATCCGGCAGTGTTCGTCTCCGTCGCAGCGATCCATCAGGGCCCGAGTGGCGGTGGACCGGTTGCCGCAATCGTCGATCTCGGATAACAGCTGATGACCGCACAAGCGGTCGAGACTCGCTCTTCCCCGGCATCCGTTCGGATGCCGGGGGTCGCGAGCACTGCGATCCACGACGCGTTGTCGGAGCCTCAGACGCCGGGGACGGTGCTGGGAACAGCGAGCCACGCCGTCTGGCTACTCGTGGACGGCGACGTGATCGTTGCGTCGACCCGCGACGCGACCCGGCTTCCCAACGGCGTCGAAGTCGCAGCCGACGCGATCGCAGACACTTTTCGCACGGTACGGCACGGCGCACCGGTTACTGTCGGATTGGGTCAGGTTCTCTTCGAGGGCTTGACGATCGACGTTGTGCGGTGGTGGGATCCCCGGCCGGTTCTCCGGCCAACCTCCGACGCCCGACTATCGGAGGCGATCGCAGGCCTGCCCACGACCGTGCCCGAGATCGACTCCGGGCCGCTCTCAGCTGCACTATCGGCTGGTTCACCTCAAACGATTCTTGCTGCTTCGATCTCTCTGATCGGGAGGGGTCCCGGGCTGACTCCGGAGGGCGACGACTACCTGGCGGGTGCTCTCTCCGCGACCCGCATGCTTGGCGAGGCGATGCGTCGTGAGGACACAGCAGTGATGCTCGACTCCATCGCCGGACCGCTGATGCGACATACGTCGACCCGAACGACAACGTTCTCAGCTGCCCTGATCCGCCACGCCCTCGACGGCCGTGTCGCGGCACCTGCAGGAGCCCTGCTGCGTGCTCTCACCGGTCGTGGCGATGTTGCCGACAGCCACCAGGACCTCACCCGTGTCGGCCACACGTCGGGACCGGCGTTGGCTGCAGGCATGATCCTCGGCGCCCGTTCACTCCTTCAATCTCAACCGCATTCCAACGGAGGCAAACGATGATCTCTCGTGTCGAGATACACCCCGGCCGCTACCACGACTCGGTCAGGCTGATGCAAGCCAGCAAGGCCCTTCAAGGGGTCGAAGGCGTCACAGATGCCCTGGTCGCCATGGCGACCGAACTCAACTTGAGTCTGCTTGCCGATATGGGGTTCGACATGGACACGGTGATCGGTGTCGGGCCCAACGACCTCCTTCTCGCCATCCACGCCGAGAGCGAAGACGTCGTTGCTGCCGCCCACCGGGCGCTCGAGGAGGCGCTCACTCCGAAAGTCGTCCGCTCTGGAGGGCTCGCCGCCCCCGACGCGAAGACAATCGGAACGGCCGCCAAGATCAACGGTGCCGACGTCGCCCTGCTCTCGGTCCCCGGGGAGCACGCCTTCGTCGAGGCAATGGAAGCACTGCAGGACGGCCTCCATGTCATGATCTTCAGCGACAACGTTCCCATCTCCCAGGAGATCGCGCTCAAGAAGTACGGACTGGAACACGGTCTCCTCGTCATGGGACCCGACTGCGGCACGACGATCGTCAACGGCCTCGGTCTCGGGTTTGCCAATGCCGTTCAACCGGGTTCCGTAAGCATGGTCGGTGCATCGGGAACAGGGATCCAAGAGATGTGCGCCCTGCTCGACGATGCAGGCGTCGGGATCAGACATGCGCTCGGCACCGGAAGCCACGACCTCTCCGAGGAAGTCGGCGCCTCGTCGACGCTGCAAGCGCTGGAAGCCCTCGACGCCGACCCCGGCACCGAATTGATCGTCGTCATCTCGAAGCCACCGGCAGCGCCGGTTGCCGACAAGGTCCGGCGGGTGGCCGCCGAGTGCGCCACTCCGGTCGTCATCACGTTCATGGGAGAGACAACCCTCGAAGAGGGCGCGGGTGAAGTGCTCGACACACTCAGCCTGCCTCGGCCGATCTACGGATCGTGGAAGGCAGCGAGCGAGGATCATCGGCCCGGAACGGTACGCGGGCTGTTCTCGGGTGGGACGCTGCGCTCCGAGGCCCGCCACGTAGCGGCGCCGCTACTCGGCGAGATCGGAACGCGCGAAGAAGACGACGGGCACACGTTCATCGACTACGGCGACGACGAGTACACCCAGGGCCGGGCACACCCGATGATCGACCAGACCGTCCGCGTCGAACGACTCGCAGCGGCAGGCCACGATGAATCGGTTGGCGTCGTGCTCATGGACGTCGTCCTTGGATACGGGTCCAACGCCAACCCTGCCGCCGAACTCGCCCCCATCGTGGAGCGGGTGGTCGGTGCAGGGGCAGCAGTCGTCGTATCGCTCTGCGGAACGCAGGGAGATCCCCAGGGCCGCGATGCTCAAGCCAGGATGCTCAACGAGGCGGGGGCGTCCGTGTACCTCTCGAACGCGGCGGCTGCGCTCGAGGCTGCACGCCTCGCCACGACAAGGAGATCGTCATGAGTGACCTCAGTCAACTTCTCGATACAGAGCCGGTCGTAGCCACTGCAGGAACCGACATGCTCGCGGCGTCGATCGAGGAGCAGGGCTCCGCCGTCGAGCGCGCCGACTGGCGTCCACCGCATGCGGGAACCGAGGAAGCGCTCAATGTCCTCTTCTCCGACGATCGGATGAGGGACGCGAACGAGATTGCAATCAACCGGATGCTCGCTGTCCGCCCGCAATTCGTTGACGTCAAGGTGGCACGGGACGTGTTCCCCGACATGACGGACCGGACCTTCCTCCATGCCGGTCCGCCGCTCGAATGGGAGCGAGCGAGCGGACCGATGCGCGGAGCGATTATCGGAGCCATGCTCTACGAGGGTCTCGCCGACGACCCCGACGACGCCGCTACCAAGGCCGCCCGCGGTGACATCGAACTATCGCCGTGTCACCACCACGGGGCGGTCGGTCCGATGGCCGGGGTGACGTCACCCTCGATGCCCGTTGCGATCGTCACCGACGCAGCCGGAGACGGCGTGGCCTACTCAACGCTCAACGAGGGACTCGGCAAGGTGCTCCGCTACGGAGCGTATGGCCCCGAGGCGATCGACCGACTGCACTGGATGGACGAGGTGCTTGGACCGGTGCTCAGTGCCGTTCTCGAGAGCCGAGGGCCGATCGATCTTCAGTCCCTGATCGCCCAGGCGCTGCAGATGGGCGACGACGGGCACAACAGGAACCGGGCCGTGACGTCACTGTTCCTCAGAGAGATCGCCGGATCGCTCATCGACGGTGCCGACGCTCCGCTCGACCAGAGACGGGCAGTATTCGACTTCATCGAGGGCAACGACCACTTCATGCTCAATCTGGTCATGGCCGCAGGCAAGCTCGGTTCCGACGCGGCATCGGGTGTGCCCGCCTCCAGCCTGGTCACCGTCATGGCGCGAAACGGCACCGACTTCGGGATCAGGCTGTCGGGCACCGGGGACGAGTGGTTCATCGCCCCCGCTCCACCGGTCGACGGCCTCTACCTCGGCTCGTTCACCGAGGAGGACGCAAGCCCCG
>JAOZMA010000144.1 GCA_029934555.1 Acidimicrobiia bacterium
TGACGATGTTGCTCATCGACGTATTGCCGATGGTGGCCGAGTAGTCGAATCCACTTGCGGCCGCCATCTCGTCTTCGAGGACACCAGTGGGGACCAAGCCGCGGAGCACCTCTGAGATGAACTCGTACTCTTCGAGCGAGATGTAGGACGTCCCAGCTTCGACTCCGATGAGTGCGTTGACGATGTTGCTCATCGACGTATTGCCGATGGTGGCCGAGTAGTCGAATCCACTAGCGGCCGCCATCTCGTCTTCGAGGACACCGGTCGGAACCAGTCCGGTAGCGGCCTCGCTCATCAGGGCGAACTCCTCTGCGGACAGGGTGGATTCAACGAACCCTACGGAATGGCCGATCGCCATCTCGTCTTCGAGGATGCCGGTCGGAACCAGTCCGGTGGCGAACTCGCTCATCAGGGCATACTCGTGCCCGCCGAGGGCGGTCGCGGCGTACGCCTTCTCGTGGCCGATTGCCATCTCGTCTTCGAGGATGCCGGTCGGAACGAGTCCGGTGGCGAACTCGCTCATCAGTGCGAGTTCCCGGACGCCGAGGGCGGTGGCTTCATACGCCTTCTCGATCCCGAGCGCCATCTCCTGTTCGAGTACACGGGTTGGAACGAGTCCGGTCGCTGCTTCGCTCATGAGAGCGAGCTCTTGCATCGACAGCGGAGATTCCAGCACCGGTGCGACAATCGCCGGTGCGACGGGCGCCTCGGCGGGTGCAGGTGCGACCTCGACAGGAGCGACGACTGCGGGCGCCGTCGAGACCTCGGTGCCGGCGTTGCTGAGGATCAGGGCGACGGCGGTGACGCCGATGGCCGTGATCGCTACGAGTGCCAGCAAGAGAACCCAGCGTTGTGGCTTCTGCGGGCCGACGGTTGCTACTCCGTTGTGTCCATGTGCGGTCGTCATGATCTGCCTCCCCTTCTCTGTGTGGCTGATCGATGCATGAGCGCATCTTCGGGGGAGCGGGCAGCAGCCGGGTTGCAGCCGGGTTGCAGCGTCACGTGACGGTTCGTGACTTCACCGAACCGTCACTCGTCCGGGCGCTCTATGAACTTCTTAGGTCCGTGTCACGTATCTCTTAGACTCGTGTGCTGTACTTCCGGTTCCGAGGGTTCACCCTTGGGGAGTCGCGCCGCCAACGTGTCGGCGCATCGGAAAGGTCGACGAACATGGCACACAGACGCAAAGAGATTGCCGTCCTGTGAACGTTGCAATCCAGATTCAGGACCTCACGAAGGATTTCGGGACTCTGAAAGCCGTTGATGGTCTCACTGTTGACATTCAACAAGGTGGCATCGTCGGGCTTCTGGGTCCGAACGGCGCCGGCAAGAGCACGACGATCAGGATGCTCCTCGGGCTGATTCGGCCGACCTCAGGAACGGCGACCGTCCTCGGCGAGTCCATCGAGCATCCAGGCAAGTACATGGAACATGTCGGTGCACTGATCGAGACTCCGGCGTTCTACCCCAAGTTGTCAGGTGAAACGAACCTGCGGACGCTTGCGGCGCTCGACGGACAGTCCAACGCCCGCATCGATGAGGTCCTCGAGATCGTCAAGCTTGGCAGTCGGCGGGGAGATCGCGTATCCGAATACTCGCTCGGCATGAAACAACGACTCGGCATCGCGGCTTCGCTCTTGAGAGATCCCGACATCCTGATCCTTGATGAGCCCATGAACGGTCTCGATCCTGCCGGCATCGTCGAGATCAGAACACTGCTGAGAGATCTGGCTCAGCAAGGCAAGACCATCCTGGTATCAAGTCACCTTCTCTCCGAGGTCCAGGCAGTGGCCGACCAGGTGGTCATTATCGACAAGGGTCGTCTCATATTCGAGGGAGATCTGGCTTCGCTTCTCGAAGAAGCCGCCCATGAGGTGGTCATAGCGCCGGAGGATCTGGACGACATCGCCACTCTGGCGGGAGCACTCGAACAGGCCGGCTACTCAGCGACGATCGATGGGGGAGAGCTGCACGTCGCAGGCGCAGTCGACGCCCCGGCGAAGCTGAATCGACTTGCTTTCGATAACAACATCGTCCTGGCGGAGTTGCGGGTCCGCGACGAGGATCTCGAAGCCGTCTTCCTCCGCCTGACGAATCGGGAGATGGGCTTGTGATCCGTTCCTTCACCTCGGAGTGGATCCGGTTCCAGAAGACAGCCCGAACCGGCATCCTGGCGATGGTCGGCCTCGTTGTCATGATCGGTCTCATGCTCTTCATCGGTGCTGACAGCATGGGGCCGGGAGGTGGCGGACACGGCGGACCGCTTGGAGGTGCCGCGGATCTGACCGCTGCCGACGGCGCCATGGCCGCCCTGAGCACAGCGATCAACCTGATCGGCATCGTGTCGATCGCTCTCTTCGCTCTGAGCGTGGCCCGGGACTTCGAGTGGGGCACGATTCGCAATCTGTTGGTCAGCCAACCCCGACGAGCGACCTTGCTCTCGGGAAAGCTCCTGGCGGTATCGAGCTACGTCATCATCGGTGTTGTCGTGGCGGGTGTTGTCGCGGGCCTTCTTGCGGTGGTTCTGGCCCCCGGACAGGACATCTCGACCGAATCATGGACCGTTGCCGCCTCGCTTGGAACTCTTGGCACGACAGCGATCGCGGCTCTTCTCTTCGGACTTGTTGGTGCTGTGTTGGCGATGCTCACACGGTCGGCTGCGATCTCGATCACCGCCGGAATTGCCTATCTTCTTGTCATCGAGAACCTATTGGGTCTCTTCTGGGACAGCGCAGGCGAGTGGTTGCCGGCCGGCATCTTCTCGGCGTTGGCTGGCGGTGGCACGGATGTGGTGTCACTCGAGAAGGCGATCGTGCTGTCCGTGAGCTATGCGATTCTTGGACTGATCGTGATGTACGCCGTGTTCATGAGAAGAGACGTCACCGACTAGCGTTCCCGTTCGCCTCACGCTTGTCGATCTTCGTCTTGACGCGATCGGGTAGGCGATCGCGGTCCAGCAGATGAGTAGATCGGCAAATCTCTCTGCTCGCTGATCTACTGATCTACTGGGGTGTGGCTCGCGACGAACGCCTTCACGGACTCCGGGATCTCTACGCCTTCCAGATTCCGGTCGTCCGGTTCGGGGGAGCCTGCTGTGACGGAAAGAGGGATCGCACCAGCCCAGATGGGGAGGTCATAGTCCTCTGGTTCGTCGGAGACTTCGTTCCCCCGGACTTTCGCCGAGTACTCGTCGATCGGGACTGCGACGATCAGCGTTCCTTTGTCCTCGTTCCGTGACGGAGGCCGCGCCTCGGCCCACCGTCCGGGAAGCACGGCCTCTGTGATCGCTTCGAGGGCGATGGCGCTCTCATCGGGATCGTCGACGAGGCGTGCCTGGCCGATGACCATCGCAGAACGGAATCCGAGCGAGTGATTGAATACCGATCGGGCGGCGACGATGCCATCGACGAGAGTTGCAGTCACGCAGACTTCGGCTCCCTTCTTCATCAGTCGCAGCATGCGGCTCGCGGGGGAGCCGTGGAAGTAGAGGATGTCACCGACCCTGGCGTGGATCGTCGGAATCACGAACGGGGATCCATCGGCAACAAAGCCAACGTGGCAGATCAGAGCCTCGTCGAAGATCGCGTTGACGGTCTCGCGGTCGTAACGACCTCTCTCCGGACTCCGCTTGACGGTCGTACGCGATGACGGGGCGTGAGGGGTTTCTGTGCTGCTCACTCGCTGGTTTCCAATCGTTGCAAAATGTACTGCTACAATATAAGAATTGTATTGAGTCGAGTGTACCACGGAGAGGTGTCCACAGATGCGCGGAAGCAACGCCGTCGAACTGGCAGGCGACATCGAGCGTCGGGTCGCCGATCACGAACTTCTGCCCGGTGACCGACTGCCACCCGTTCGGATCCTGGCCGTCGAACTCGATCTGGCGCCCAACACAGTGGCCTCTGCGTATCGGCGCCTGGGAGAGCGGGGGATCACTACCGGTCGCGGGCGTATGGGAACGTTCATCGCCGAGCGACCACCGGTGATGGTCCCCACCGATCCGAAGGCTCGAGACGGGTTGCGGGATCTGTCATCGGGCAATCCTGATCCCGAACTGCTTCCCGACCTCAACAGCGTGCTGCGGGATTCGGACGGGCCAAGGATCCTCTACGGGGACCGGTCGGTCGACGAGGGCCTCGCGGAGCATGGCGCTCTACTTCTCGCCCACGATGGTATTTCGGCCGATCACCTCACCGTGGTCTCCGGCGGACTCGACGGGATGGAGCGTGTCCTGCAGACACACGTCCGACGCGGCGATCGAGTGGCGATCGAGGACCCGGGCTACCCGCCGGTCATCGACCTGGTCGGTGCTCTCGGTCTCGTGGCGGTGCCGGTGGCGATCGATGACGACGGGCCCCAAACGGAGTCACTCGGTAGCGCTCTCGACAGAGGTATCGCAGCTGTGATCGTGACGCCCCGCGCCCAGAATCCGTTCGGGAGCGTGATCTCCGCAGAACGGGCCGCCGAACTGCGATCGGTGTTGAGCGGATTCCCGGACGTGCTCGTCATCGAAGATGATCACGCTGCAGCGGTCGCGGGATCAGCGATGCACTCGATCGGCCAAGATCGCGAACGCTGGGCAACCATCCGATCGGCCGCCAAGACGTACGGTCCGGACGTTCGCCTCGCGTTGCTGGCCGGTGACGCAACGACCGTTCGACGGGTCGAGGGTCGCCAGCGCCTTGGTCCCGGATGGGTGAGCCACGTGCTGCAGCGACTGGTCGCTCAGATGATGCACGATCCCGGCATCAGCCTGGACGTGAAGGACGCCGCCGATGTGTACGCGTCGCGTCGGCAAGCCATGCTCGATGCACTGCATGAGCGGAGTTTCGAGGCGCACGGCGCATCCGGGTTGAACGTGTGGGTGCCGGTTCCGGATGAGTCGGCCGCGGTGAGTGCGATGGAGGAGCGAGGGATTGCCGTTAGAAACGGGAGTCGTTTTCGGATTCGCTCCGCTCCGGGAGTCCGCCTGACGGTGGCCGCTCTTGACGAAGCGGAAACAAGCAACGTGGCCGATGCGCTTTACCAAGCCGTCTCGGATCTGGGGTCTGGAACCCGTAGCGGATAGACGGATTCGACGGCACTACTAGCGACCCCGGTAGTCGATCACACGTACGTCGTGGCCAAGCATTGGCCTTTGGACTCTGTCTGGAGGCTTCCCCCCGGCTCATGATCGAGGCTGAGGTAAGACATGGCTCGCATCGTTGTTGTGGTGGCGATAATGATGGTCGTGGCCGCGGCATGCAGCCAGGGGCTCGCCCTCAGCGTCGATGACGATGGAGACCGGGTATCACTGAGACCAGGCGATGAGATCCAGGTCACGTTGGCCGGGAACGCCACCACCGGGTTCAGTTGGGAGCTCGTCGAATACGACCCAGCCGTGATCACACCTCTCGGTGAACCCACCTACGAGGAGGGCGATGTCGAGTTGGTGGGGGCAGGCGGCGAGTGGACGTGGACGCTGCGAGGAGTTGCCGGCGGGGAATCCCAAGTCCAGTTCGCGTATCATCGGGCCTGGGAAGATGAGCCGCCCGAGTCGGTCTTCTCGTTCGTCGCAGTTGTCGCCCAGTAGCGATCCGGATGTCCGTCCTCATCCAATCAGGCGCGTATGGGCGTTGCACGACCTGCACCATGGATCCCGGCCGGACATGGGGGGAGTCTTCGACGGTGAGCGTCTAGTTCTCTGTGTACCAAACGGCGAGTGCGGTCTGCCCCCAACCAAGGTTCGGCTGCGCCAGGAGGTGGGTGTGCTCGATCGTGATGTCCGGATGATCAGCGAGCCACTCGTTCACATTCGTTTCGAGCGTTTCGAAACGTGCCTTCTTGACCGAGTTCCCCGACTTCACTGTGAGTATCTTCAACTTCACGTGTGCCTCCTTCTCACGGCGAGGCCCACGTTAGGTCGCCGGCGCCGATTCACTGATATTGCCTTTGATCCCCTCCGCCTGAGCCTGGATCTACGGTTTGCGTTCCGGTTCGCTAGCGGGTCCTCATGGTGGAGCCGGGATGCGAAGCGTTGGCGCTGTTCACGATCTGGGTGAAGGTGCGAGCAGGGGCTCTCTGACGCTCTCCACCACGCAGCCTCAATCCACGGTTTGTGCGGTGGCAAGGGCCTCCTTGTCCTGTCCCCCCGAC
>JAOZMA010000145.1 GCA_029934555.1 Acidimicrobiia bacterium
GACGACGAAGAGGCCAAAGACGTTCTGCACGATCTGACCGATCGATCGGAACCATTGGGCGTTGTACAACACGAGCGCTGCGTTGACGATGGCCCCCACGATGAGCGAGAGGTTGACGATCGGCAGCAGTTGCTCGAAGTCGTCGGTGAGGAACGGGAACCATCCCCATGCCAGCAGGTTGTTCGCGACGAACAAGAGCGCCAGATTTCCAACCACAGCGATCGCGTAACCGATACGACTCATGGTGCGCTTCTCGACTCCGGTGTCGTTCTGATCGCTCACCGCCATGAAGGCATCCTTGCTCGACGCCCCACGAATCCTACGACGGAGGGAACAAGGTGAATAGAGCCGGAAGTCAAGGCGGGGCCGTACGCCGCTACGGTTCGGGTGCATCTCGGGGGAGCACCGACCATGGACACAGAGCATCGACGCATCCAGTTCGTGTCCGATCGTCTGGTCGAACAGATCATCGCCGGGGAGAAGACGGCGAGCGTGGTGGAGCTCGGTGATGTCGACCTCGACGAGGATGAGTACAACCACGCCCTCGTGGTCGGCACCTTCTACGACGTCTACGACCTTGGCTTGAGAAGCCGCTGCACGATTCGGATCACCGCGATGGAGTTGTGCCGTTGGGATGACATCCCCGAACGCCTATGGAGCGGCGAGACCAACAAGAGCGCCGACGAGTTCCAAGCCGACCACATCGACTACTTCGAAGACCCCGCAGACGACTTCGAGTTCGTGGCCTACTACTTCGAATTAGCGTCGAACTGACCCTCGAAGGCCGTACCCGTTGGCCTCTTACCTCCCCTCGGGTGGCCCCCCTGCTCGAGAACACCCCCCTGCTCGTCGCAAGCTCCTCGCGTCCCCCCGCCGATGCGTCGGGGGGACAGGAGGAAGGTCCCGTCAGGCGACCTGTCAGTCGTCCGCGGCTTCGTCGTCGGCTTCGTTCTCTTTGCTCGCGATGTACTCGTGGTAGGCCTTGCGGTCGCGCCAGGTCTCTCCCATGCTCGCCTCCAAGGAGTCCGGCAGTGTCTCAAGGTCAACGACCAGATCGCTGTCGACCGGCCAATCCTCGAGAAGAATCGGCTTGTAGCCCTCCGGGTAGTACTCGTCGGGATCGATCTCCTGCTCGCGAACGAATGGCTCCTGAATGTCTTCACGTTTGTTCCTCGGCAGCGGCACGACCAACTGACCGTCGTCGAAGTCGAACTGGGGCGATCGGTTGTTCGGGTAGTCGGGGATGATCCCTTCACGGACCCAGATCTTGTCCTTCGTCACGTTCACGACCACGCCGTCGGGTGCTCCGAAGTGGAACGGCCCCTTCCAGTGGTGCCGGATCTCGGCGACGGTCTCTTCGTTCTGGTACGCATCGAACTGCATGTGAGTCACCATGCCGAGACGGGGCTTGACCTGGTTCATCAGGTACCCCGCCGCGTAGCCGGGCGTGTGATGCGTATCGATCGTGTAGCGACCAAGGAACGGTGGAACACCCTGAACGCCCGAAGAGATGCTGATCAACTCGGCCTGCGTCTCGGTGATGTACACGTCGGCACCGGCGGCGTACTTCTCGTCGAGATGGCTCGGTCGACCGTCGCCGGTCCACACGACGCTCATCCCGTTCCAGTTCAACCGGTATCCGGAGGCGCCGTCCTTGCCGTGGGAACGCTGCCAGTGGATGACCTCGACACCGCCCTCGTCGTAGATAACGCCGCCGTTGTCCCTGAAGTCGAACTCGTTGACTTCGACATCCCAGCCCTGTCCGTTGGGAAACAGGTCAAAGGCATCCATATGCCAGCCGAGCATCATCTGCATTCCCTCGACCATCTTCGCGGTGCCGTACTCGGGCGTGCGACCTGACGGTCCGAAGATCCGCAGCGGCTTGTGCCATCGGCCGGCCCAGCCGCCGAACATGTACAGATAAGGCAGCGAGCCGAAGTGATCGACATGCAGGTGGGTGATGAAGATCTTGTCGAGTTCGTTGAGTGCGAACCCGCTGGCAAGGTAGTTCGCAATGGAGCCTTCGCCGAGGTCGAACACGAAGTTCTCACCGTTACCGAGTTGGACGAAGACGGAGGTGTTCATCTGTCCCGGACGGATGCTCGGGGACGTCCCCATGAAGATGATCCTGATCTCGTCAGGGCCGAGTTTCTCGGTTTTCGGGAACCAGTTGGCCGCGGACTTGAGACCGGGTGTTGGTTCGATCCCGTCGAAGAGGAGTCCCTCTTTCCACCGATCCATCGGAATGCCACCGTTCAGGACGTTCTGGATGTCCTCGGGTGACGACTGCGGACGTCGTGTGCTGTCCTCGCTCATGATGCTCCTCGTGTTGGGGGACGAATCAATGGTACTGCCCAGGAGATCCTTGCGGGACACTTCGTCCTGTAAGGCAAGGAGTGCCTACAATCAGGGCCAATGAGTGACTCGACAGACGAATTACGGGAAGGCACCGACCCCCGCATCGCATCAACACGACGACGAGTACTCGACGCGGCGCGGAAACTCCTCCTCGAAGAGGGGCAGGAGGCCGTCACACCGACCCGACTTGCCGCGTTGACGGGCGTCTCTCGCTCGACGATCTACCGACGCTGGCCCGACCCTGACGACATCATCTTCGAGGCGATTGCCGACGACACCGACGCTCCCCCGTTTGCGCCGAGCGGCGATGTTCGCCAAGACCTCACCCGGTACCTGGAGGCTCTGAGAGATGGGTTGCGGGCGTTCCACACCGGTCTTTTGGCGACACGCATCGACCGAGCCGAACACGATCCCGAAGTTGCTGAGACGCTCCGCACAGTTACCGAGAACCGCCGTGACCTCATCGCCGACTTGCTCGAACATCCACGGGAAGAGTTCTCAGAAGCCCAAGCACTCATCGTCGGACCCCTGATGTATCAACGCTTCCTTGCGCGCGAGGAGATCACCGACGAACTCATCGAACTCGTCGTCAACGCCTACCTGCACAGCCAAACCGACCTGCCCGAGTGAAACCGTGAACCGGTACTTCGCAAGCAGCCCGCATCAGTCGCGGGTGCGGCGCGCATCCGATGTGTGGCTCGTCGTCATCGGCTTGGTTCTTCTTCTGTGGACTGCAGCAAACGTCGATCGGGTGGCAGCGGTCGAGACGGCCCTCGTTGATCTGGCACAGAGCGCACCGCTCTGGTTCGAACTGTTCTACCGGGTCGCCTACTTCCTTGGGCTGTTGCTGGTGTGGGGGATCATCATTCTGGTGATCGCTCAGGGCAAGAAGCGCCTCGACCTCCTCCGCGACATCGCTATCGCCATCGTCGCAACGATCAGTGTCATCCTCTTCTTCGTCTGGTGGTTGGACGGATCGATTCCGGCAGCCTTCCCTGACTTCGTTGAACGAGACGGTGGGTTCTCCTTCCCGCTCCTACGGGTCTCGATCCTGACGGCGGTCATCACCGTCGCATCTCCGCACCTCGCTCGGCCGGTTCGCCGGTTCGGTTGGATAATGATCACCCTCGTCGCCATCTCGGGATTCGGACTCGGCATCGGCCTACCGGGCGACGCCGTCGGCGGTATCGGCCTTGGGCTTCTCGTCGGCGGAACGGTCCTGCTCGTCTTCGGATCGCCAATGGGGTACCCGAATCGAGCCGCGGTCACAGTCGGACTGGGAGACCTCGGTCTCCGGATCGCCGATCTGGAACTAGCGCCCGACCGGTCCTGGGGCGTGCGTCGGCTCACCGGCTCGCTCGATGACGGGACCCGAATCGAGGTCAAGGCGTACGGTCAGGATGCGGTCGGTTCGCAACGGATCTCTCGGGCATGGCGAGCCTTGTGGTACCGCGACGTCGGACAGACATACACATCCAACCGGCTTCAGGCAGTCGAACACGAGGCACTCGCAATCCTTACGGCGCAGGGCAGCGGCGTTGCGACACCGGAAATCCTCGCCGTCGGCCTCGGCGGCGAAGAAATGGCACTGCTCGCAACGACCCGGCGAGGAACGGCATTTCAACCGGATCAACTCACAACCGCGTCGCTGACTGCCGTGTGGAATGAAGTCGCCCTTCTCCACGATGCCGGCATCGCGCACGGAACGCTGACACTCGATGCCATCACGATCGACGACGGTCAACCGGTCATAGGCGACCTCACTGCGTCCTCGCTCAGCGCACCGGACGTGCGCAGGAGCCTCGACGTCGTGTCCCTCTTGTTCTCGACGGCGGTCGTAGTCGGTGTAGAGGACGCCGTCGCCGCGGCACAGGCCGGTGCTGGAGACGAGCATCTGATCACGGCACTGCCGTACCTCCAGGTTCCGGCCTTGACGCGATCCCAGCGCAGTCTGGTCGACAAACCCAAGGCCCTCATGTCCGAGTTGAGTGACGCCATCGCCGCAGCCACCGGGGTTGAAGCACCGGAACCGGCCAAACTGAGGCGGGTCCGGCCTAAGGATCTCATCATGCCGGCGCTGTCGCTCGTGGCGGCTTATGCCCTGATCGGGATGATGACCGACATCGACTTCGTCGCCGTCTGGGGTGTCGTCGAGAACGCTACCTGGGCGTTGATCATCGTCGGGTTCTTCATCGGTCAGTTCGCCTTCTTCTTCGACGCAACGGGCATGCTGTACGCCACCGGCTATCCGCTCCCCCTCAAGCCTCTTGCAATCCTCCAGGTGTCGGTGAAGTGGATTGGCCTCGCCGTTCCGAGTGCGGCAGGTCGGGTCACGATGAATGCGCTATTCCTCAGAAAATACGGTGTTTCGCCAACGCTCGCCGTCACTCAGGGAGCGCTCGACGGTCTCGCAGGATTCGCCACCGAAGCCGGGATCCTCCTCCTTGCCCTCATCGCAACCGATCTGTCCCTCGACCTCGACACCGAAGCCATCAACTGGAGCCTCATCCTGTTGATCGTCGCAGTGCTGATCCTCGGTTCGATCATCGCGGTCCTCCGCATCCAACGGCTGCGAGAAAAGGTGCTCCCACCGCTCAAAGATGCGTGGGCGATGCTGTGGAGTCTCCTGAAGGACCCGAAGCGGACGTTCGGACTCCTCGGCAGCAATCTGGCGTCACGGACGATCCTCGCCATCACGCTCTGGTTCATTCTCCAGGCGATCGGAACCCCCCTCCCCCTCGTGGTGGCCCTCGTAGTCACCGTCGCAACCAACCTTCTCGCGGGCCTTGTGCCGATCCCCGGCGGTATCGGTGTGGCAGAAGCGGTACTCACATCGTTCCTGATGGTCGCCGGTCTGGGCGCCGACGAGGCGTTCGCCGCAGCGATCGTCTTCCGGATCGCGACCTTCTACATCCCGGCCGGTGAGGGTTTCTTCGCCATGCGATGGCTCGAGAAGAACGGCTACTTGTAGAAGAGACCGGGCGATGGAAGCTGCCGGCGGAGACCACATCATCGGCGGCTATCGCCGAGAACTGACGCGGGTTCTCAGATGATTCTTACCCGATCCTCGCTCCAGTTCCCGGGCGTGGGGCTAGCTTGAGCCCATGAGACGCATCAGCATTCTGCTCGGCCTGATCCTGGCCATCTCTCTTGTGGCCGGCGCCTGTTCGAACGATGTCGAATCGTCACAGGTGGCAAGCCTCGAAACCGACACGGCAGATACGTCGGAGGAGGCCGAGTCGGACGACGTTGATCCGCTGGCCGAGACCGAAGCAGCCATGATCGACTTCGCTCAGTGCCTTCGTGAACAAGGCTTCGACGTTGGCGACCCCACAGTCGACGCCGACGGCAACGTGCAACTCCCCCCGATCAAGATCACATCTGCAGTCTCCGAGGACGATCCCGAAGAAGGAATGGCCGACATCAACGAACGCATGGCATCGTGCGAAGAGCATCTCGAAGGAGTCGTCATGACCGGCGGCTCGTCGAGCGCATCCGGGTTCGAAGACACGCTCCTCGAATACGCCCAGTGCATGCGGGCGAACGGGTATGACATGCCGGACCCCGACCTCTCTTCAGGTGGCGGCATGATCGACCTTGGTGATGTGGACGA
>JAOZMA010000146.1:0-1997 GCA_029934555.1 Acidimicrobiia bacterium
CGCCCGATCCTGAGCTTCTACGACTGGTACTGCGACCTTCCGCCCGCATCGCCCGAGATCTGGGGTGAGCAGACCGACGTCCACGAGTCAGCCGACTGGTACAACTCCCGGTTCGTCGCCGTGATGGGTGCGAACCTCAACATGACGAGAACGCCGGATTGTCACTTCATCTCCGAAGTCCGCCATGCCGGGGCCAAGTTGACCGTGTTCTCCCCGGACTTCAGCCAGGTCGCCAAGTACGCGGATTGGTGGATTCCGTCGAACCCGGGTCAGGACACGGCGTTCTGGATGGCCGTCAACCACGTGATCCTCAAGGAGAGCTACGTCGACCGACAGGTCCCGTACTTCCAGGAGTACGTCAAGCAGTACACCGACATGCCGTTCCTCGTCGAGATCGATGGCGCACGGCCGGGCAAGTACGTCCGCGCCGACCTGGTGGACGAGTATGAGGACACCGAGAATGGTGAATGGAAGCTGCTCTGGTGGGATCGGACCTCCGGGCGACCGCGTATGCCGAAGGGAACGATCGGATACCGCTGGGCCACGGAAGACAAGGGCAAGTGGAATCTCGAACTCGTCGATGGTCTGAACGGTGACGAACTCGACCCCGAGTTGACGTTCGCAGACACCAACGACGACATCAAGCAAGTCGAGTTCGACAACTTCGCCGGCGGCGACGGCGTCGTGAACCGTGGTGTTCCCGTTCGCTACCTCGAGACCGACGGGGGACGGATAGCCGTCACGACGGTCCTGGATCTGATGATCGCCCAGTTCGGGGTCGACCGCGGCCTCGGAGGCGACTACGCCGTCAACTTCGACGACGAGGACGCCCTCTACACGCCGGCATGGCAAGAGCAGTACACCGGGATCCACCGGGACACCGTTCTCCGCTTCGCGAGGGACTGGCTCGACAACGCCGAGAAGACCAACGGCAAGAACATGATCATCATCGGGGCAGGTGCCAATCACTGGTACCACAACAACCTGCTCTATCGCTCCGGCATCGTGGCATTGATGCTCACCGGAGCGGTCGGCGTCAACGGCGGCGGTCTCGCTCACTACGTCGGGCAAGAGAAGCTCGTCTGCCACGCTTCGTGGGGAGCGATCGCCTTCGGTGGAGACTGGGGCATGGCGCCACGCCATCAGAACACCCCCTCGTTCCATTACGTACACTCCGATCAATGGCGGTATGAGCGCGGCTACTCGGACTACGACACACTCCCCGAGTTCGCATCCACCGACGACCACACGATCGATCACGAGGTACGAGCCGTGCACCGCGGTTGGCTGCCGTTCTATCCCCAGTTCAAAGAGAATTCACTTGACCTCGTCAAGGAGGCTCAGGCGACAGGTGCCAACTCCGACGAAGAGATCATCACCCACGTCGTCGATCGGCTCAAGAGCCATGACCTCGAGTTCTCCATCGACGATCCCGATGCACCGGAGAACTGGCCGAGGACCTGGTTCATCTGGCGTGGGAACGCCATCGGCACGAGCGCCAAGGGCCACGAGTACTTCATGCGCCACTATCTGGGCACGCACTCGACCGCCGTTGCAGAGGAACTGGCCGACCAGACCGTCAAGGAGGTCAAGTACCGCAAGGACGCCCCGATCGGCAAGTTCGACCTCGTCATCGACCTCAACTTCCGCATGGACACCAGCGCCCTCTACTCGGATCTGGTGCTGCCTGCAGCCACCTGGTACGAGAAGGACGATATCAACTCGACCGACATGCACACCTACATCAACCCGATGCAGATGGCCGTCGCACCCGCATGGGAATCGAAGTCGGACTGGCTGATCTTCAAGTTGATCGCCGCCAAGGTCGCCGAACTGTCACGCAGCCACATCCGGGGTCCGGTCAAGGACATCGTGATGCTGCCGCTTCAGCACGACACAGTCGACGAGATCGCTCAACCGGATGCTCGTGATTGGTACAAGGGTGAGATCGAAGCGATTCCCGGCAAGACCATGCCCAAGTTCCGCGTGATCGAGCG
>JAOZMA010000146.1:2007-5918 GCA_029934555.1 Acidimicrobiia bacterium
TTCAACGATCTACGAGAAGATGGTCTCCCTCGGGCGTGGCGTCGAAAAGAACGGCGTTGGTGCTCACGGGCTGAACATTCCCGTCGCGGACTTCTACCAGGAGCTCGCCGAGCGGCAGCCTCGCGACATCGACGTGTCCGGGTTGAACGGGCGCCCCTACCCATCGCTCGAGCGAGATCGCGAGGTCTGCGAAGCGATCCTCTACCTCGACCCGGCATCGAACGGTGAACTTGCGCACCGTGCCTTCCAGGCCGAGGAAGCCAAGACCGGACTCTCGTTGACCCATCTCTCCGATGGCCAGCGTGACACCCGGATCAGGTTCTCCGACCTGGTCGCCCAGCCACGACGTGTGCTGACGACTCCGACGTGGAGCGCCGTGATCAACAAGGGCAGGGCATACAGCCCCTTCACGCTGAACGTCGAGGAGCTGGTCCCCTGGCGCACGCTCACCGGACGACAGCACTTCTATCTCGACCACGAGAACTATCTCGAGTGGGGTGAGCATCTGCCCACCTACAAGCCGCGGCCGGACCACACGATGCTGTCCGAGACCGAGATCAGTGCGAACGAGGCGCAGGGCCGGCTGCTCAACTACATCACGCCGCACGGCAAATGGAGTATCCACTCGACGTACTCGGAGAACATCCGGATGAAGACGCTGTCTCGCGGCGGCTATCCGGTGTGGCTCAACGACAAGGAAGCCGCCGAGATGGACATCAAGGACAACGACTGGGTCGAACTGTTCAACGACAACGGCGTGTTCGTCCAGCGGTGTATCACGTCGGCACGGATCCCCCGCGGAACGGTGTTCGTCTACCACGCGACCGAGAGAACCGTCGGTATCCCGATCTCGCCTCTTCGTCAGAAGAGGGCGGGTATGAACAACTCCATCACGAGAACCCGGCTCAAGCCGGTCCTCATGAGCGGCGGATACGGCCAGTTCACGTATTCGTTCAACTACTGGGGTCCGACCGGTGTGAACCGAGATACCTTCGTGTACGTCCGCAAGATCGACAAGCCAAGCTACTGAGAGGAGGACTCATGAACGTCAGAGCCCATATGAGCATGCTGTTCCACCTCGACAAGTGCATCGGCTGCCACACGTGCAGCGTCGCTTGCAAGAACCTGTGGACCGACCGCAAGGGTGCCGAGTACATGTGGTGGAACAACGTCGAGACCCGTCCGGGGACCGGCTACCCGACCGGTTGGGAAGACCAGGATCACTATCGGGGTGGTTGGGAGAAGAACTGGGTCGGCATCGAACTCAAGCTCCAATCCAAGCCCAAGGCGATCGCCAATCTGTTCTACAACCCGGCGCTTCCGGAACTCGACGACTACTACGAGCCGTTCACGTTCCGTTATGAGGATCTGTTCAACGCTCCCGAGAGCAAGCATCAGCCGACCGCCGTCCCGATCTCTGCGATCACAGGTGACCCTATCGACATCGAGTCCGGCCCGAACTGGGACGACGACCTATCCGGTTCAACAATCTACGCGGCGAACGATCCGAACCTCGAGGGCGTCTCCGAAGAGGTTCGCCAGCAGATGGGCGAGATCGAGCGAGTCGTGTTCAACTACTTGCCGAGGATCTGCAACCACTGTCTCAACCCGGCCTGTGTGGCCGCGTGTCCGTCCGGAGCGATCTACAAGCGCGGTGAAGACGGCGTTGTTCTCGTCAACGAAGACGAGTGTCGTGCCTGGCGCATGTGCGTGTCGGCTTGTCCGTACAAGAAGGTCTACTACAACTGGTCTACCGGCAAATCCGAGAAGTGCATCCTGTGTTTCCCGCGTATGGAGACGGGCCAGGCGCCCGCCTGTGCCCACTCGTGCGTCGGACGGATCCGCTACATGGGCGTCCTCCTGTACGACGCCGATCTCATCAAGTGGGCCGCAGAAGGCCCAGACGATGAGATGTTCGACCGACAGAAGGAGATCATCCTCGACCCGTTCGATCCCGCGGTCATCAAGGCGGCCAAGGAGAACGGCATCGACGACGGCTGGATCGACTCAGCCCAGCAATCCCCGGTGTACAAGTTCGTCAAGGTGTGGAACATGGCGGTGCCGCTCCACGCCGAGTACCGGACGCTGGCGATGATGTTCTACATCCCACCGCTGTCTCCGGTTGTCTCGACGATCGAGGAAGGCCTGGTTCGGCTCGACATCCCCCGGGAGCGCGTCGACTTCGAGCTCTTCAACAGCCTGGAGAAGGCGAGGCTGCCGATCCAGTACCTGGCCAACCTGTTCTCCGGCGGTAACGAAGAAGTCATCGAGAAGATCCTGAGGAAGATGCTGGCGGTGCGTATCTACAAGCGCCGCGAGAGCGTCGAGGGGATCATCGATGATGCCACGCTCGCCATGGTCGAGTCGGCAGACACAACGCCTGAGGAGATCGAAGCGATCTACCGCTTGACCACGTTGCCCACGATCGCCGAGCGTTTCGTGTACCCGCCGTATCACCGCGAGATGGCCGCTGAGGCGATCTACGGCGATCCGTTGGCACGCAAGGGCGACGTCGGATTCGGCTACATCATGCCACCGGAGAGGGGGCCGTGATGCAGGACTTCGAACGACTGTCCGTAGCGTTCCGGTATCCAACACCCGACCGCCTTGCCGAACTCGAGCAGGCTGCAGACGACATGGAGAGTGGCTCCGCGAAGCGACAGTTCCGTGCCTTCGTCAACGAATTGGAGGGCTTGAGCCTGGCCGAGTGGGAGGAGCTGCACACCCGTAGCCTCGACCTCGGCCCGCTGTTCGTTCCTTACGTGGGCTGGGTCACATGGGGCGAGAACTACCAGCGTGGCGAGTTCATGGCCGAGATGAAGGTCGCGCTCGAGTTCGAGGGTGTTTCCATGAACGGGGAGCTCCCCGATCATCTCGATCCTGTGCTGCGGTATCTGGCTGTTGCCGACCCGCCGCTCCCCTCGCTTGTTGAGGTCTTTCCTGCGGCCGTAGCGACGATGACGAAGAAGCTCAAAGAGAGCGACGACAGTAGTCCCTACTTGCTTCTCCTCAAGGCGATCGCATCGGCTGCGGACAACCTGAAGACACCTGTAGGAGGTGCCCGATGAGCTGGAACACCATCATCTTCGTCGTTGCACCGTATGTGGCGATCGTGCTTGCGGTCGGCGGCACCATGTACCGGACCAGGAAAGAAGAGTTCTCGGTCTCATCGCTATCCACGCAGCTGCTCGAGAACAAGAAGCTGTTCTGGGGATCGTTCTCGTTCCATTGGGGCATCATGGCCCTCCTCACTGCGCACTTCCTGTTCCTGATCATGCCGGTCGTCTTCGACCTGTGGAACGGCTCGCAGATCCGCCTCTACCTGCTCGAGATAACGGGCTTCGCCCTCGCAGGTTGGGCCCTCGGCGGCATCATCATCCTGATCTACCGGAGGCTCACGTCCCGGCGTGTGCAGGTGGTGACCTCGAAGATGGACGTCGTGATCCTGATTCTGGTGCTGACTCAGATCATCACCGGCATGTGGATCGCCCTCGGCTACCGCTTCGGTTCGTTCTGGGGCACCAGCGTCTTCGTCCCGTACGTGTGGTCGTTGATCACGTTGCGGCCGCGGCCCGAGCTCATCGCTCCCCTGCCGTTCGTGCTGCAACTCCACGCTGCCCTGTTCTGGCTCTTCCTGATGGCGTTCCCGTTCTCACGTCTCGTCCACATCGTCACACTCCCGCTGCCATACCTGACAAGGCCGTGGCAGAAGGTCGTGTGGGTGCGCAGAGACCGCGAGTTCCCCGCCAACGAGAAGAAGGACCGGGCGTCCGTCTGAGAGAACTGCCGGATAGGCCAGCTCTCTGTGAAGGGGCTGCCGCCCGTGTTGCTGCTGCGCTTCCGGATGAACTTGGTATCAGCCGATGGCGAGCTGTACCGGCGTAGAGCAAGGTTTCGATGCCGTAGGTCAC
>JAOZMA010000147.1 GCA_029934555.1 Acidimicrobiia bacterium
CGCAGTCCGTAGTCCGTAGTCCGTAGTCCGTAGTCCGTAGTCCGTATTCCGTATTCCATGGGCGGTTGTCGGTCGTCGGTACCGGGGTCTGAGCTGGTGGCTGGCGGCTGGTAGCTACACAGGTGGGTCTGGACCGACGGGCGTTCGTATCAGTCTTCGGCACAGCGTGGGGCTGTCGGGGTCGATTCTCAGTCCTTGTTGATGGATCGCGATGTGGTGGTGGAACCAGCACAGGGTGGTGAGGTTCTCCGGATCGTGGGATCCGCCATGGGATCGGAGTTGGATGTGGTGCGGCTCCAACCGATATCGTGAGGTGCAGCCCGAGATGGTGCAGCCACCGTCACGATTCGCCACGAATCGCCGGATAGCGGGTGAGATCGCCCGGGATGTCCGGCTCCTGACGACCGGTTGGCCGTCTTCGAGGCCGATGATCTGCACACTGCCGGTACACAGCAGTTCTTCGAGGGTGTTCGGTCCGACTCTGGGTCCGTACTCGACCTCGCAGCCCTTCTCGCCACCCGTGCCGTTCGCCTCGTTCAGGTTCACGAAG
The DNA here is from genome assembly GCA_029934555.1 of Acidimicrobiia bacterium. Lineage (GTDB taxonomy): Bacteria > Actinomycetota > Acidimicrobiia > Spongiisociales > UBA5794 > JAHEEL01. Next base: position 551 of record JAOZMA010000147.1, read on the forward strand.
ACCGAGACCGACGGACCGGCACCCGACGCTTCGGTGTCTCCGGTGCGGTCGAGGGAGTCCATGGCCATTGCGACGAGGGCGTCGGCCTGGCGCTGGCCCCTCGTGCACGTGTCGCCGTCGGGGAGGAGCCGGAGTTCGTCTCCACGCATACAGAGGGCGTCGGCGAAGAGTTTCCCTCCAACACCGGGCAACACGCCAGAGACCCGCCACGCCGACTCGTCCAGGTTCGGCTGGGCCACCGCGAACCGTTCCTGAAATGTCTGTCGTTCATCCTTCCGAGTGATCTTTCGCTGACGTGCCGTCAACCGGCCGACACCGGCGAGATCCAAAGACTCAGAATGGACCAGCGTGGATTCGTCCGCGCCGGCTACGGCGAGACGGAGCATCGCGACCGTCCGGTCGAAGGTGAGGACACGCTCAACAAGGCGATGCTCGATCCGGCGATGCCTCTTCAACTCACGTGCCGCGAACACCAGATCCGACGCATTCGCCTTCGACACGTCGAATCGTGACGTCACCCATTCCACCGTCGATCTCGAACCGGTCGAACCTGCAATGTTGATCTTGTCGAGATCGTTGACAAGGACTGCTTGCCGATTGCGCAGATCAGAGATCTGCTCCTCCATCGATCGGAACTCTTCTTCCATCTCAACCACGCAACGGGTATGCCAGAACATGTGAACAACGTATCAACCACCAGTGACAGAAAACGGTCGCACAGACAGGATTCCTTAAGAATTCTTCGACTCGACGAGCCAGCAGACGCCCGTCCTCTCTGTCATTCGACGGGCCACATCGTCCGTAGGAACTCGAGCATCGCCGCTGCCACATCACGTTTCGGCGCGGGGATGAACAGCGTCGTTCCCCGAATCACGCCCCGGCGCTGGAGACGCTCCAGACGGACCTCCTGTGACGGCCGCAGATCGACGTTCGACATGCGGATCTCGTCGCGCACCTGAACGATCTCGTCGAGTCCCACACGCAAGGCCTCGACCCGGAGTCGGGCTACCGAGATAAGCTCCTCGGCTTCAACCGGTAGTGAGCCGAACCGGTCTTCCCACTCCGCTACGACGTCGTCAACCTCGTCCTCGGTCGTTGCCGAGGCCAGACGTCGGTAGGCCTCAAGACGTCCATCGGCGTCGGGCACGTACACATCGGTGAGTCGAGCATCGAGGGGAAGATCGATCCTGATCTCATGCTCCTCCTTGCGCTCGATCGGCTCGCCCTTCAGCTCCTGCACGGCCTCCGCAACCAGCTCCGTGTAAAGGTCGAAACCGACGGCCGCTATCTGACCCGATTGGGTCTCGGAGAGAATGCTCCCCGCCCCACGGATCTCGAGATCGCGCATCGCCAACTCGAAACCCGACCCGAGATCGGAGAACTCGCCGATCGCTTCAAGCCTGCGGTAAGCGTTCTCCCCGATTCGCTCCTCCGGTGGATGGAACAGATAGGCATAGGCCCGCTGGCTCGACCGTCCGACCCTGCCACGCAGCTGATAGAGCTGAGCCAGGCCAAGCCGATCGGCCCGCTCCACGATCAACGTGTTCACCTGGGGCAAGTCGAGTCCCGACTCGATGATCGTGGTCGCGACCAGGACGTCGTACTCGCCGTTCCAGAAGTCGTACATGACCTGCTCGAGACGGCCTTCACTCATCTGTCCGTGAGCGACGGCGTACCGTGCGTCGGGGACGAGGTCCCGAAGTCTGGCGACGGCGTGGTCGATCGACTGAACTCGATTGTGAACGTAGAACACCTGACCCTCACGGAGCATCTCTCTCCGGATCGCAGCAGACACCGCTTGCTCGTCGTTGGGGCCGACGTAGGTCAGGATGGGATGCCGGTCCTCCGGGGCAGTTCGGATCTGGCTGACCTCACGGATCCCGGTGAGTGCCATCTCCAACGTCCGCGGAATCGGAGTTGCGGTGAGCGTGAGCACGTCAACCGAAGCACGCAGCGCCTTCAGCTTGTCTTTGGCCGACACACCGAAACGCTGCTCCTCGTCTACAACGAGGAGGCCGAGATCATTGAACTCCACGTCGGCGGAGAGCAGACGATGGGTTCCCACGACTGCATCGACCGAGCCGTCGGCGAGGCTGGCGATGACCTTCCGCTGCTGGGCCGGAGTGAGGAATCGACTCAGTACTTCCACCCGAATCGGGAACGCGGAGAAGCGCTCCTCCATCGTCGCGAAGTGCTGTTGGGCCAGGAGGGTCGTCGGTACGAGGATCGCCGCCTGTTTCCCATCCTGAACGGCTTTGAACACTGCACGAAGCGCAACCTCGGTCTTTCCGAACCCAACGTCACCGAAGACGAGGCGATCCATCGGAGCATCGAGTTCCATGTCCTGCTTCACGTCGGCGATCGCAGTCAGCTGATCGGGAGTCTCCTCGTAAGGGAATGCGGCCTCGAATTCTCGCTGCCACGGAGTGTCGGGTTCGAACGCGTGGCCTGCAGCTGCGGCCCTGGTTCGATGCAGTTCGACGACGGCCTCGGCAACGACGGCTATCTCCTTCCGGACCTTCCGCCGTGTCTGGGTCCAATCGGTTCCACCCATCCGGGACAGTCGTGGAGTCTCGCCACCGGTATACCGGCGAACCGCAGCCAGCTGATCCGTTGGCACGTACAACCGGTCACCTGCGGCGTACTCGACGAGCAGATAGTCGCGTGCAGCTCCCGCCATGTCTCGGTGTACGAGACCCTCGAATCGACCGACGCCGTGATGGTGGTGAACGACGTAGTCGCCGGGGTTCAGATCTCGATAGGCCTCGTCGTGGCGCTCGCCTCTTCTCCTCCGGGTGGTTCGATGTGCGCGACGACGCCCGGCTACCTCCCGCTCCCCCACGACGGCGATCTGCATGGGCGGGAAGACGAACCCCTGATGGATTCCGGTGGGCAGGACGGCCGATTCGACAGTCGTCAGAGAATCCATGACGGGGAGCCCTGCTCCGGATTCTGCAAGAAGTCCGGCCACCCGCTCCGCTGCCGAGTGTCCGTCCATGGCGATGATCACGTCGACCCCTCGAGCCGCCCATCCGGTGATCGAAGACGCGACCGATTCGGGATCGCCCGCCGTAGCTCCGAAACCACGCATCTCGTAGCCATCGTCCCCCGGTGATGCGGGAATGGGCGGTGCGTCGAGGACATCGACACCAGAGCCCGGCTTGAGGGAGAGGTAGAGAGGTGGGTGCTCTGCAGAAGCGGGCCCGTCCTTGCCCCACGTGCCGGAGAGCGCCACGGCGAGGTCGGTCTCCTCACCGATCAGATCACGGCATCGGTCTCGGGCCCGAATGGGATCAAACACCACAACGATGGCAGTCGTATCGTCGATGATCGTCTCCGGTGGTGCCAGCCACGGCAGCCACGACTCGATGCCCTGGAATCGGATGCCTTCCGAGATACGCTCCCACGTCGATGCTCCCCATGGGGCCTCCACGATGAGCTCGGCGGCTCGAACTCGCATCTCGTCTGAGATCAGTACCTCGCCGGCAGGGAACACGTCGATTCCGTCGATCACGCTTTCGGATCGCTGCGTCGATACCGCGAACGGTCGGATCTCTTCGATCGTGTCTCCCCAAAAGTCGATCCGTACCGGTTGCGGGGCCTGGGGTGAGAAGACGTCGACAATGCCTCCACGCACGGCGAACTCTCCCCGCGTTTCGACCCGATCCGTCCGTCGATAACCGAACTCGGCAAGACGCTGAACGAGATCATCGAACGGCGTATCCGTTCCGGCATCGAGGCGTATCGGTTCGACGGGCGTGGGACTGAGTCGCTGTGTGACGGCCCTCACCGACGCGACGATGATCGTCTGCTCATCGCTTGAAAGCGCATGCCGCGCAACGATGCGCTCGGCCATCGTCGAGATGCTCGGAGAGACATGCTCGAACGGGAGCGTCTCCCACGCCGGAAGGTGATGAACCTCGTCAGCGAACAACGCAACGTCTTCGGCGAGGTCCTCTGCCTCCCGCTCTCCCGGCACGACACCGATGACACTGCGTCCGGTGCGGCCCGCGATCCCGGCCAGGACAACGGAGCGAAGCGCAGAGGGCACGACGAATCGCCCTGGGATCGGCGGGACAAGGTCACGGCCGAAGCGTTCGAGCACGGAGATGAGCGGTGCGGCCACGACATAGCATCGTACCGACCGGCTGTCCCAACGCGTCAGAGCTGGACGAAACCCTCGTCGGCCAGCCAGTCAACGGTTCGTTCGAGCGTGTCGTCGAGCGGGGTGTACGCGATCCCCAATTCGTCGATAGACCTCGAAGCATCGAATCGATGGCCGTGGAGAAGCGTCCGAAGCATCTCGATGCACACGGGTTGATCTCCTCCGATCAGCCCCGCTGCAGCGGCAACCGGGTATGCGGACTCCCCCGCCCACCTTGGCAGAACGATCGGATCGATGAGCCGATCCGCCGCCTCGCCGAGCATTGCCACGACTTCTCGAATTCCCACCGACGCCCCACTGATGAGGTATCGCTGTCCGGGCCTCCCCCGAATGGCGGCGGCAAGGTGAGCCCGGGCAGTGTCGTCGATGTCCACAATCGAGAGCGTCGTATCGATCACGACGGGCCGTCGCGTTCCGAGGGCATATCGAAGGAGCAACGCCGAACCGTCGGCCCGCCCGGGACCCTGCACCGATGATGGGTTGACCGCGACCGCCTCGATCTCCCGCCTCGTTGCCTCGTCGAAGAACGCCCGCTCACCGAGGTACTTCGACCGTGCATAGTTCGAGAGGAATCGACCCGTGTGAGGAGTTCGTTCATCGGCGACCATCCCCGCCGGCTCACCGATTGCAGCCGCGGAGGACGTCAGCACGATGCGCCGCACACCGGCGTCGGCTGCAGCCCGAACGACCGCCCTCACGAGATCGACGTTGACCCGGTACATCACTCCGGGATCACCTGGACACATGGTGTTGACGCCCGCCACGTGATAGACGATGTCGCATCCGGACATGCCGGAACGAAGCGCCTCATCGTCTGATAGATCTCCCATGACCGGCGTGCCGCCGTTTCGGATAACCGACGCAGCCGCTGCTTCCGAGCGGGCCAGCCCACGAACGTCGATCCCGGATCCGACCAGATGCCGCACGACGGCTCCACCAACGAACCCCGACCCCCCGGTAACGAAAGAAGTCAAGAGAGCTGCCAGTCGCCAGTCCCCAGTCGCCGGTCATCGACCGGAGGCTCGTACTGAGTACCGGCTACTGAGAGGATCAGCGGATAGGTGAATGCACGAGTGCGGGAAATGGGTTGGACGCATGTGGCGCGTGACGTCCTTGTCCCTCCCCTCAGCCTCAATCCACGAGGTCTCCAAGACGGATCCATCCAGAGTCGTTGGCAGGGAACCCTTTAGGCTCGTCCGG
>JAOZMA010000003.1:0-8637 GCA_029934555.1 Acidimicrobiia bacterium
TTTCGCCGATTACCGATTACCGATTACCGATTACCGATTACCGAATACCGACTACGGACTACGGATTACGGATTACGGACTACGGACTACGGACCACTACGGACTACGGACTACCGCCCCGGCCCCGCATCCCGGTCTCGCTTCTCCCAATAGCGTCTGGCCCAGATCGGGCGGACATCCTTGCCGTCTCCGGCTGCCGCCACCGCTGATGCCCAGCGGTCGAGGAGTGTGGAGCCTTCGTCGAATGCAGCTTGTCCCTCAGGTGGGTCGGTGAGCCAGTCGGCTTCGACGGCGTCTCGTTCGGGGAGGAAGAGGCTCGCGAGGCGGCCCGGGTCACGCATCACCGCCCGGGCCATGCGCTCTTGTCGCCACCAGAGGCTCTCTCCGTCATCGTGACCGTCAGGGATGGCGCCGACATCGACCGGTGCGTCGACGCGCACCGGCTTGAAGAGGCTGAGGCATTGGGCCGATGTTCCACTGATCCAATGGGTCCCGGTTGCGAGGTCGGAGACCCAACCGGCGACGCTCGACGATGAGGCGGCGACACCGCCTCCGTGCATGCACGGTATAGACAACGTGCCGTTGATCGCCTTGTAACGAGGCCAGCGATTTGGGCCGTGAGAGCGGAGCGTCGTCATGAGATCTTCTGGGCCGGTCGCGCCGCTTGCCGAACCGGCGGTGAGGCTCGTCCGGACGTCACAGGCGGACACTTTGGTTTCGAGCCACTTGCGATGGTCGTCTGCGAAGCCGGGAATTGTCAGGCCGTTTGAGATCGTTCGAACTCCCGAATGGACCTGCTCGGTGGCCCACAGCGACCCCGCGGTCTCGAGCACCCAGGCATCTGTCGGATCGGCGACGATGAACGAGTTGTGATAGGTGAAAGAGCGCTTCTCGTATCCGCATCCACCGCCTTGCCCGTGGCGTTCCAGGAGATCGACGATCACGCCGACGGCCTCTTCCGCTGTGGTCGTGCGTTCGAGGGCGAGACGGATCATGTCCATCCCCGTGAGACCCTCGTCTGAGAGTGGCTGATCCGTGAACACCGCTTCGTTGCCGATAGTGACGCCGTGCTCGTTCGCTCCGATCTCTGCACCCCACATCCAGAACGGTCGACTGAGAAGTGTGGCGTGGGTGTGTGCAACCTGAGGTACCTCGAGATGCGTTGTCTGTACAACGGCGTCGTCCGGGTGATCTGCGGCCGGATGCCATTCCGGGATCTGCGCTTCGTTCGGATCCCGATCCGAGTTCTTGGCGAACAGCACACCTTCGGGTCGGACGACGACGATCGTGTCACACATCAGCGGTCCACCTTCCCCGGCAACAGGAACGGGTAGCCCCTGCGTCGAATCGTACGTTGCCACCAGCGATCGGTCCGGCGCAGTCGCTGCAGGATCTCCCACATGACGGCATCGCTGCGGTAGTAGCGGCTGATCTCCTTGCCGGTAATCGGCGGATCGACGACGTGGTTCGCCTCCTCCAGAAACGCCGGGATGGCGTTGTCGAGTCGTTCCTTCTTGAGGTTCCCGATGAGATCGAGGAGTGCGGCCCTGGCGTCGTAGTAATGGCCGAGGATCTCGGGGAGGAGGAAACGTCGGACACCCGGACGCAGGAACGCGGGCAATGAGGCAAGGAACAGGTCGGTGTCGAGCATCTCGTCGCCGGCCTCGTCACGGATGAGCGGTGTCGTCACGTCGATGTAGACGAAGCCGTCATCCGTGTCGAGCGCCCAATTTGAGATCTGCGCGTCGAGACCGAGCCGGCTGTCGATGGCGTTCGCGATCACCGATACGAGACGCCGGGCAATGGCCGCTGCTTCATCCGGATCGGCGCCCCGGAGGTGTTCGGCGAGCAGCCGGTCTTCGATCGGCTGAACGCAATAGATGACGGGATCGCCATGCGTCTCCACGATCTCGATGGTCGAGGTGGCGGTCCTGATGCCCCGCTCGCCGAGGGCAACGAGGTAAGCGGTGCAGGCAGCCCGATAGCGATCGATCGCTCCAGGGGGGAAAGGTGGGAGGCGTTTGCACGCGTACGAACGCCCGTCGACGGTCGCACCGAGGACAGTCGATATCTCTCCGTACCCCAAGACGTCGATTCCGGACCGGTCGTCGGTGACGAGAGCATCGTCGACCCGCTGTTCCAGATCGATCAGCGTCTGCTTCATCCGAACACCGACCGGACGATTCCGATGATCTCATCCGCTTCGTCGTCGGTGCAGATGAGCGGCGGGAGGAACTGGAGTACCGATGTGTCGTTGTTGGCGTAGACCGTGAACAGCCCCGCGTCGAAGAGCAGCTTCATGGCGTACATACCGGCGTCGGGCGCCGGGAAGACGAGCGCCATCATCATCCCGAGGTGCCGGAGAGCGAACGGCATGCCCGCGAAGCCGGCGACGAAGCGGTCTTCGAGATCAACGACGTGATCGAGGAAGCCAGGCATCTCCACGAGATCGAGCACCGCAAGCGCAGCGGCAGCGCCGGGCTCAGCGCCACCGAAGGTCGAGATGTGGATGAACGGATCGGTATCGAACAACGAGTGGATCTCGCGAGTCATCAGCGTGGCCGAGATCGGGTAGATCCCGCCGGAGAGTCCCTTGCCCGTGACAACCACATCGGGCTCGAGACCCCAGTGTTCGTAGGCCCACATGCGGCCGGTGCGTCCCAAGCCGGTCTGGATCTCATCGAGGATCAGCTTCGCTCCTCGCTCCTTGCACATCTGCTGCACCGCCGGCAGGTAGTCGGGATCGGGGATCGGCATTCCGAGTGTTGCCGGTATCGGCTCGAGGATGACCGCGGCCGTGTCCTCGCCGATGGCATCGTCCATTGCGTCGACGTCGTTGAACGGCACCTGGACGAAACCGGGTGGGTTCGGTCCGAACGGGTCCCGGTACTGAGCATCTCCTGCTGCGAGAGCGAGTCCTGTGTGGCCGTGGAAGCCGCCGGACGCAGACACGATGCCGGTGCGGCCCGTTGCCGCCCGTGCGACCTTGATTCCGAGATCGATCGACTCTCCGCCGGCAACGCCGAACACGACACCTGGAAGGAGTCCTCCGGTGGACCCGGCGAGCCTTCGAGCGAGATCGGCTCGCGATGCGGCAGGGAGGTGATGGTTGCCGATGTCGTGGTCTTCGAGCGAGTCTCGTACGGCAGCGAGTACGGCGGGGTTGCGGTGCCCGAGGTTGAAGACGCCTCCGTTGCAGTGGCAGTTGATCCACGACCGGTCGTCGTAGGCGTCCCAGAACCGGACGCCGTCGCGTCGACCCATGACCGCATTGAGACCGTAGCGTTCATAGGTGTCGATCTTCCCGGCGTTCACGTGTGTCCGGTACAGGTCGAAGATGTCGTCGCGCTCCATACCGGGAGTCTCCGCGGTCGAGGAGCCAGATGCAAGTCGCGTCCTCCGTCCACGCTGTGGACTCTGGCGTCCGCACAGCTCGTATCCGGTCTGTGCGGACGCCGGACACCTGGGGTGGCGACGCGAAAGGACCCCACGGGGGGAGTGGGGCCCTTTCGCAGCGGTAGCTTCTTGTCAGCTCTCGATTTCGCCGGTCTCGATGCGATTGTTGTAGATGTCCTGCAGTTTGTAGATGTCCTGTTGTAGATCGAAGAATCCATGCCAGTGGGCCCAGTCCGGGCCGCCCATCAAGGAGCCTTGACGTGCGCGGCGTCCCTCGTGGTGCCACAGGTAGTAGTAGGTGATCTGGAACTCGTCGGCCCAGGGATTCTCCTTGAGCAATCCTCTCTCCGCCAGGTCGGTCTTCATCGCGATCGCCGGGTCGTAGTAGGCCTCGTTGTACAACTGCACTGCTTCGTCGCCGGTCTCGAAGAACTTGTCGGCGAGATCGTCGGAATGGCACTCGGAACAGACCGTCTTCATCAACTCTCTGCCTGCCGGCCCATCACCGGTGAGTCCTGACATGGGATCCGGCGTGTTCCGTACCTCCGAGCGGGGAGCCCACAGGTTCCAGTACAACCGTTCGGAAATGTTGTGTGTGGTCGTGAGGTCGCCAATGCCGCTCATGTGGCAAGTGGCGCAGGTGGGTGCCCGGTAGTCGCCCGGTTCCCACTCGTCCGTCGGACTGTCCCACTCCCACTCTTCGCCCTCGGTCGCATAGATCTGGCCGTGTTTGCTGTTCTCGTAGATCTCGATGTCCGGGTGGTCCGGGCCGAGGTGGCAGCTGGCGCATGCTTCGGGCTTGCGGGCCTCCGCCTTCTCGAATGCGTGGCGCGTGTGGCAGACGGCGCAGTTTCCAACTGACTCGTCGGGCCAGATCGTGCCGATGCCGGATGACGGGTACGTGTCCGCACTCGCCCGGCCATTCTCGATCTCAACGCGGGTGCCATGGCACTGAACACATCCGGTCGTGTCCGGCGCACGGCTGAATTCTGGATGATTCTGTCCTTCGTGGACGGTCTTCAGTGCCTCGAGTCCTGCCTTCGGCTCGATCTGAAGGGCGGCCCGATAGTGGCCGCTCATGTTGAACTCGGCGACCTGATCCTCATGGCATTCGGCGCACGTGTTCGGGGCAACGAGCGTTGCGACCGCTATGCCAACGTCTTCATGATCCTCGATGTCGGGGATCGAGAGTGGAGAGTCGGGAGCAACCTCGTGGCAGTCGACGCACGAAACCGCTTCCATGGCGTGTGGCGATTCGTCCCAGTCGGCGACGATGCCGGGTGTCTCGGTAGCGTGGCACTCGACGCAGCCCTTCGCTTCGTCGGTGAGCTCCGCGAGTGGATCTCCCGCTACCTCTCCCTCATCGGATGCGTCACCGCTACATGCGATTGCCGCAAGGGCAAGAACTACGATTAGTGCCGCGGCCCAGAGTCCCGTTCGCCATCTGTGCCGTTTCACCGAACTCCTCCTTGGGTTGTGCGTTGGTCGCGTTTCATGGTCGATACTTGTGTTCGAGTAGGTACTTGTTGATGTTGGAATGGCCAACGTTGTTGTGGCAGGTCACGCACTTCGACTCGGTGACGCCGGCGAAGTAGTTGTCGTGTGGGGGCAGACCCGCCGTCGCAGATTCGAGCTGGTCGTGACACGTGAGACACCCTGAGTCGAAAAGGAACTCCTCGCGGTCGTCATCCTTCGCCTTCCAATCGATGTCAGACGTGTCATGGAACGTCTGATACCAGATGTCATAGGTTCCCCGCCGCACCTTCGATACCAAGTAGTTCAAGGCGTTGTCGTGGGGGAGGTGACAGTCGACGCACTCGGCCTTGATGCCCCATTGGTTGTCCCCGCCGTGCGTGTTGTCCGCGTTCGCCTCCGTGAACGGTTGCATGGTGTGACAGCCACCGCAGAACTCTGCGTCGGAGGTTCCGCTGATGCTCTCGGTTCCAATGACCCAGGCGGCGGCCGGAAGTGCAACTACGGCGATCAAGAACAACACTGCAAAGGCGAGAGTTGCCAGAAGCTTCTGACCCTTAGAAAGGCGCTTCCACCGGTCCACCATGAGTTCCCTACTCCAAGAGGCTTCCCGGATTCTGCCGTGTAGCCCGTGTGCCAACCAGAGCAAGATGGCCCTAGTGCGGTTCTGGCCGGAGCCACGGCGATGTCGGATCGAGGATCTGTGGGATCACTACTCTGATTGCCATGTTCGAATATGCAACAGCAGCAGTTGAAGGTGCCCTCGCAGCAGGGGCCCGGTACGCCGACGCACGCGTCGTCGTGTCCAAACAAGAGTCGATCAACGTTCAGAATCAGGTCGTGGAGTCGCTCGACCGTACCGAGCAAGCGGGTGTCGGAGTCCGGGCACTCATCGGGTCATCGTGGGGATTCTTCGCCACGGCAGATCTGTCAGGTCGTGCGGCGACCGCAGCGGGGGAGAGGGCAGCGGAGATCGCCCGTGCCTCCGCCTTCGTTCCGGGCGATCCGATGAAGTTCGCCGACGTCGACGTCGTGCAGGACACCTACGAGACGCCGTATGCCGAAGATCCGTTCACCGTTCCGCTGTCGGAGAAGGTCGATCTGCTGATCGGTGTGACGAAGACGATGCAGGAGGTCGAGGGCATTGCCATCGCCACCGGCAGCCTCACGTTCTACGACACCAACAAGTGGTTCGTCTCCTCGCAGGGTCACCGCATCCAGCAGCACCTCGTCGAGTCCGGTGGAGGCTTCGACGCCACCGCACTTGGTGAGAACGAGAGCCAGCGGCGCTCCTATCCGCAGTCGTTCGGCCAGTACGAGACCGGCGGTTACGAAGTGATCCGCAAGTGGGACTTCGCTGCCAACGCGGGCAGGATCGCGGAGGAAGCGGCAGCGCTCCTGACTGCAGACGAATTGGAAGAGAGCGAGACGAGTCTCATCCTCGAAGGCTCCCAGATGGCGCTCCAGATACACGAGTCGGTCGGACACGCCATCGAACTCGATCGGATCCTCGGGTGGGAAGCTGCGTTCGCAGGGACCTCCCATCTCGAACTCCCGAAACTGGGCGGGTTCAAGTTCGGGTCAGAGTTGATGAACGTGACCGCCGACGCCACCCTCCCCGGGGCTCTCGGGACCTTCGGCTACGACGACGAGGGCACGCGTGCACAGCCGGTCGACATCGTCAAGAACGGAATCTGGGTCGGAGTCCTCTCAGGCAGAGACTCCGCCGCCATGGCGGGGCTCCCGCCGGGCGGCATGGTGCGAGCCGACGGATACAACCGGCTTCCGATGGTACGGATGACCAATGTCGGCCTCCTCCCCGGCGACTCATCGCTCGAGGAGATCATCGCCGACACGAAAGACGGCGTCTACATGGCAACGAACCGGTCGTGGTCGATCGATGACAAACGACTGAACTTCCAGTTCGGTACCGAGATCGCATGGGAAGTCAAGAACGGGAAGCTGGGTCGCATGCTCAAGAACCCGACCTACACGGGCATCGGCCCGGTGTTCTGGGGTGGCCTCGACATGCTCGCCGGTGGCGATGAATGGATCCACTGGGGGACGCCGAACTGCGGGAAGGGACAACCGATGCAGGTTGCACATACGGGACACTCTGCGGCGCCCGGACGGTTCAAGAACGTGCGAGTGGGGGTGCGCGGATGAGCAGAGAGATCCAACTCACGGAGCAGATCCTGGACCTCGTCGGAGATCGTGCCGAAGCTGAAGTGCTGGCATCGACCGGGAACCTGGCGCTGACTCGATTCGCGAACTCGTTCATCCATCAGAACGTGGCAGAAGTGGGGGAGGCTGTCAGCCTTCGCGTGGCGGTCGACGGTCGTGTTGCCTCGGCGAAGACCACGGCGACGAATGACGACTCGCTCGGTTCGTTCGTCGATGCTGCACTGGAAACCGCTGCGATGCAGCCGGTAGATGATGATTGGGCCGGTATCGCTCCTCCTTCGCTGATACCACCGATCGTGCACGCCGACGATGCGACCTATGACGCGACTCCCGAAGCGCGGGCCGCTCTCGTCAAGGAGTTCGTCGACGCAGGCAACGGGATGCTCGCAGCCGGATACTGCCAGACCGAGGGGCAGTCGGCTGCATTCGCCAATTCGGCAGGTCAGACGGCTTCGGGGCGAAGCACCTCGGCGATCATCGACGGTATCCACCAGAGCGGAACATCGGCCGGCTCCGGCCATGCCGCTTCTGTTGCGATCGGAGATCTGGACGGTGCCGCGGTCGGTGCGCTCGCTGCAAAGAGAGCGACCGATTCGGCAACACCGTTCGACACCAAGCCGGGCGAGTACGAAGTCATCCTGGCTCCTGAGGCAGTCGGGACACTCGCAGTGTTCCTGGGTTTCTACGGATTCAACGGAAAGATGCTCTCGGAAGGCCAATCGTTCGTCGACCTCGGTTCACAGCAATTCGATCGGCGGTTCCAGATGTGGGATGACGTCACCGACTCACGAGCGATGGGTGTTCCGTTCGACACCGAGGGGACACCCAAAGGTCATCTCGATCTCGTCATCGACGGTGTGACCCGCGGCGTCGCTCAGAACCGGAAGACGGCAAAGAAGCTTGGGGTCGAGTCAACGGGCAACAACATCCCCGGATCGGACGGTTGGGGCCCTGTTCCGACCAACGTCTTCGTTGGCGGGGGTGCTCGACCGGTCGAAGAGATGATCGCCGGTGTTGAGCGTGGCATCTACGTTTCAACATTCAACTACTGCCGCATCCTCGACCCGAAGACGATGGTCGTGACCGGGTTGACCAGGAACGGGACGTTCATGATCGAGAACGGTGCGATCACCGGTGCTGTGACCAACATGCGTTTCACGCAGTCGTTCGTCGATGCTCTCGGCGACGGAACGATCCTGGGCCTCGGAAATGACGCCCGATTCGCCGACTCGGAATTCGCACCCGGAATCATGTATGTTCCAACGATGCATCTCGCATCATGGAACTTCACCGGTGGAGCGGAGGGCTGATGGCGAAACCAGATGAACTCGTAGCAGCTGCACTGTTCACCGATCAGAACCTCGCCGACGAGGCATGGGGGCGTTTGATCGAAGCCGACATCCCGGCGTCCGTGATCACCGAACCCGGAATGGTCGGTGCCTACCGCCTCGACGTGATGGTGGAACGGAGAGATCTGGACCGTGCCCAACACCTGATAGCGGATCTGGTGAAACGAAACGAGTAGATCAGTGCTGATCTACTGATCTACTGATCTACCGATCTACTTTCCGAGCACGAAAAACC
>JAOZMA010000003.1:8647-15961 GCA_029934555.1 Acidimicrobiia bacterium
GGCAGCTGGTAGCTGGCGGCTGGTAGCTCTCTAGAACGAAAAACAGCCCGGGCATCGCCCGGGCCGTTCATCAATGAAGTGGGTTTGACTACGCGTCAGATCCCGCGTGCTCGTGCTCGTGGTCATGATCGTGATCATCGCCTTCGGCATCCTTGGCATCGTTCTCGATCTCTTCACGGACGGCGTCCATGTCGAGGCCTTCGATCTGACCGATGAGGTCGATGAGGGCATCCTCGGGGAGTGCTCCCGGCTGGGAGAAGACACCGATCTGCTCCTTGAACGCCATGAGCGTCGGGATGGAACGGATCTGGAAGTACCCGGCGAGCTCCGGCTCGGCCTCGGTGTCGACCTTGGCGAACGTGATGTTGGGGTACTGCTCAGAAATCTTCTCGTAGGTGGGGCCGAACATCTTGCAAGGACCGCACCATTCGGCCCAGAAGTCGACGAGGACGATGTCGCCGTCGAGGATGGTCTTTTCGAAGGTGTCTTTGGTCAGAGTGACGGTTGACATGTGTTGTGATCTCCGTTTCGAAGTTGGTCTCGCTGGGTGAACCATAATACCCCTGGGGGTATTCCTACCTTTGACGTTTCGAAGGCATCTCCGGGTTCCCACGTTCTGCAACACCGCGGAGGTCCGTACACTTCCCGACCGTGACCGAAAGCCCCCTCGTCGAGTTAGATGGCGTCGGCGTTCGCATCGGATCGACCCAGATTCTGCGTGACGTCGACCTCGAAGTCGACGCGGGAGAGGTGGTCGGCCTCTTCGGGGCCAATGGAGCGGGGAAGACCACCGCTCTCCGGCTGATGGCGACACTCATCCGCCCGGCGCAAGGAACCGGCAGGGTGCTCGGTGCGGACCTGACATCTCCCGAGCGATACGACGTGCGCCGCCGGATCGGGATGATCGGACACACGCCCGGAATCTTCCCGGAACTAACACTCGTGGAGAATCTCTTGTACGCCGCCCGGGTCGCCGGTGTCCCTTCCGAACGCGCTGGAGAGGCACTCTCCGCGGTTGGACTCGGGGGCGCAGCCGATCGGCTGGCGGGGGCGTCATCGCATGGCATGCAGCGACGGACCGAGTTCGCCAGAGAGCTCATGATCGACCGATCGTTGCTCCTCCTCGACGAGCCCCATTCGGCTCTTGACCGGGATGCCGTCGACCTCGTCGAAGGACTCATCGCACGAACGGCCGCAGAGGGCGGTGCCGTTGTCGTGGTCTCCCACGACCGGGACCGAATCAACAAGATTGCGAGTCGCACGGTCGAGCTTGCAGGGGGGACACTCTCGTGACGACCGGTTTCTGGCACCAGGTCTCAGCGGTTGTCCACCGCGATCTGCTCCGGGAGCGTCGTCGGGGCGACGTCCTCTGGATCACGATTCCATTCGGCGCAATCGCTCTCCTACTTATCCCCCTCGCCGTCGGGACCGACGCGATCCTGCTCCGCCAGATCGGACCGGGCATGTACTGGGTGATCGTGATGCTGTTCGGCGTGCTCGTCTCGGTCGGGAAGGCCTCGAACGAGACCCTCCCGCAGCAAGACGCATCGGCTCTCCTCGGCCTCGACCCGGCCGCCGGGTTCGTGGGCCGGGCTACGTCGGCGACGCTGCTCCTGCTCATCTTCGAGGTGGTCGTGGGCGTGGTGGCGGTCGGTTTGTACGACGTGTCGATCATCGGAATCCCATGGCTGATCGTGACGCTCATCATCGTCGCAATCGGCCTGGCGCTCCTCGGAACGCTCACCGGATCGATCGTCAACAGCACGAGCGCAGGGACCGCTCTCGTGCCGCTTCTCGTGGCTCCATTGTCCGTTCCGCTGCTCCTCGGAGCGACTCAGTCGTATGAAGGACTACGGCTCGGTCACAGTATCCTTTCTTGGGTGTTGCTGATGGTCGCGGTCGTGCTGATCGTGGCCATCATCGGTGTGTTGACCGCACGACCTCTACAGGAGACGTGATGCAGGCGCAGACGCGGAATCGGCAGTGGCCGTGGGTGGCGATCGGGCTATCCCTCGCCGTCGCGTTCACGCTCTCGATGGTCAGCCCCGCCGACTCCGTTCAGGGCGATCTCGTCCGCATCATGTACGTCCATGTCCCCGCCGCGTGGCTCGCCTACCTCGCATTCTTCGTCACGTTCGTCGGGAGCGTCGGGTATCTCACCACCAAGGACCTCCGGTGGGATCGGATCGCCGCCGCATCAGCCGAGATCGGTGTCTACTTCACGGGGTTGGCGATCGCTCTCGGCATGATTTGGGCGAAGCCGACCTGGGGTGTCTGGTGGACCTGGGACGCCCGGCTGACGCTCACCGCCATCATGTTCTTCGTCTACCTCGGGTATCTGGCGCTGAGGCGGACCACGGACGATCCCGTCATTCGCGCCGGGCGATCCTCTGTGCTTGGTGTCCTCGGCGCTCTCCAGATCCCCCTTGTGCACTTCTCCGTCGTGTGGTGGAGGACGCTGCACCAGCCGCCGTCGTTGGTGCGACCGGATGGGCCGGCGATCCAGGACCCGCTGATGCTCACCGCCCTCATTGTGGGAGTGCTCGCGTTTACGATCGTGTACGGATCGCTGATGGTGAAACGCATCGAACTTATCAAACTCGACGACCAGAAAGCGGCCATCGAGCAGTCGATCGAACGACCGGTCGCCGGCGAAGCCGTCACCGTCCCCGATCTCGGAGCATCATCATGAGCGAGTGGGGATGGGTCGCGTTCGCATACGCCGTTACCTATGGCAGCCTTGGCGTGTTCGCAGGATCGATCGCTGTGCGGATCAGGAACACCCGTCGGAGCATCGGAGAGACCGAGTGAAGCGTTACTGGAAGTTCATCATCCCGGCTGCGATCGTCGTCATCGTGCTCGTGGTCCTGGTCTTCAGCCTCAACTCGAGCCTCGTCTATTTCAACACCCCGACGGAACTCGCTGAGCAGGCCCCGGGTGACGGGCGCCTGCGGCTCGGGGGACAGGTCGTTGCCGGGACCGTCACAGACACGACCGGCGGGGTCACCTTCGAGGTGACGGACGGGCGTGAGGCTGTGACCGTGGTTCACGTCGGTGCCCCGCAGCAGCTCTTCCAGGAGGGCGTCGGTGTCGTGGTCGAAGGCACCTGGGATGGTCACGAGTTCCACTCGGACACGATGCTCATCAAACATGACGAGAACTACGACTCCGAGAAGTACAAATCGGGGGATAAGTCCTACGAACTGCAGCACCCATCCGGGGATGAATCGGACCAAGCGTGATCGCTGCAGCCGGCTACCTCTCAATACTCATCGCCCTGATCTCGTCGGTGGCGCTCGTGGTCGAAGCGATCCGGCACTCCCGGACCCCGGTGCCCGATCCGGCTCGATTGAAGATCCCTGTGCTCGGACTCGCGATCGGCGGCGTGGCAGCGTTCCTGCTCCTCGAGATCGCGATCCTCACCCACGACTTCTCGATCGCATACGTGGCGAAGAACACCGCCCTCGGCACCCCGTTCATCTTCCTGCTCGCCGCCGGATGGGCAGCACTTCAGGGCAGCGTCGTGCTCTGGGGCCTCATGCTGGCCGTGTTCACATGGCTTGTCTGGCGCCGCCTGAAGAAGGGTGATGGCCTCGGTGTTCTCGCTTTGGCGATCATGGGCGCCGTCTCCATCTTCTGGTTCGGTCTCATGGCGACCGCCGCCAACCCCTTCGCTCTCTGCGTCGAAGTAACGAACGGCTTCTGTTCAGCGACGGCATCCTTGCCGATCGGCGATGCCGTGGCGCCGGCAGATGGAATCGGACCCAATCCGCTCCTTGCGAACCACATCCTCATGGCTGTGCATCCGCCCCTGCTGTACGTCGGATACGTCGGATTCACGGTTCCCTTCGCCTTCGCGATCTCGGCGCTCATCCGTTCAGAACGGTCGATGGCCTGGCTCGATCGCACGCAGCGATGGTCGCTCGTCGCATGGGTTTTCCTGACGGCCGGCATTCTCCTCGGTGCATGGTGGAGCTACGAGGTCCTCGGATGGGGCGGCTACTGGGCATGGGATCCGGTGGAGAACGCAGCCCTCCTGCCGTGGATTTCGGCGACAGCGTTCATCCATTCAGCGACCGTGCAGCGGCGTCGCTCGATGCTCCAGGCATGGAACTACGTGCTGGTCATCGTCACATTCTCCTTGACCGTCTTCGGAACGTTCCTCACCCGATCCGGTGTTATCGCGTCCGTCCATGCGTTCAGCCTCTCCGTCGTCGGGCCGGTGTTGTTGATCTTCCTTGGAGTCATCCTCTTCGGTTCGTTCGGGCTTTTCGCCGTGAGGGCAAACACCGTGGCCTCATCGCCCCGGCTCGACTCATTGTCTTCGCGTGAGGGTTTCATCCTGGTGAACAACCTGTTGATGACCCTGTTCGGATTCACGATCATCTTCGGCACCATGTACCCGCTGCTTGTGGAGGCGTTCACCGGCCGGGAGGTCTCCGTCGGCCGGCCGTTCTTCGATCGCGTGGCCGTCCCCATCGCCTTCCTTCTGCTCATCGCCATCGGGGTCGGAGCGACCTCACCGTGGCGGGTTGCTACCGGGAAGGTGCTGTGGCAGCGGACCAGGGTCGGCCTCAACGTCGGCTTCGTGATCGCCGCACTCGCCGTCCTCGGCGGGGTCGGATCGGTAGCAGTTGTCGCGATCCTGGGTCTCGCCGGCTTCGTCATCACCAACATCATCGCCTTCTACGTTCACCAGGCGTCGCGATCCCATGGCGGAGGGAAATCGTGGCCGTCGGCTCTCCTTGCAACGATCCGCAACGACATGGGATTCTGGGGCGGCCAGGTCGCCCATATCGGTCTTGCTCTCGTTGCGGTTGCGATCGCCACGACGTCCGTACTGGCGATCAGAACCGAAGTCCCGCTCACCGTGGGGCAGACCGCGATCGTCGACGATTACTGCATCGGGTACATCGAACCGTTCGATCGGGTCGAACCGGAGCGCAACGTTCAAGGCGCCAGAGTCGCGATCCTCGATCGTTCGTGTCAGAACACAAGAGTCGTGCTCGAACCCCGGCTCCACGAGTATCCGAAGTTCGGTCAGGTGATCGCGACGCCACAGGTGTGGACCACCTGGATCGATGACGTCTACTTGACGATCGCCGCCATGGACGAGAACGGCATCCGATTGAAGGTTCTGGTGTTCCCGCTCCAGTGGCTCCTCTGGGTCGGCGGTCTCACGATCGTCGCAGGCGGAGTCCTCGCCCTCGGGAGGAAGCCTCGCAGGCCCTCGCGAACGTCCAAAGCCTCCGATGAACAGGAACACGCCGATGTCTGATCGCGCCAGAGACCTCGCATGGCTGATCGTGCCGGTGATCGCTCTCGCGATCATCGTCGTTGGGCTTTGGCCGGGTGACCAAGCAGCGACCGATCCGGAGGCCCGGGCATACAGCCTCGCGACCAGGCTCAAGTGCCCGATCTGCGCCGGCGAGTCGCTGGCAGGGTCACAGACCGATCTGGCGAAAGATCTACGAATCCTCATCGACGATGAGATCGCCGCAGGGAGCACCGATCAGGAGATCATCGACAAGTTCGTCGTGAACTACGGCGAGCAGGTTCTGCTCGACCCGCCGAGTACCGGTTGGGGCGCCGTTCTGTGGGTCGTGCCGCTCGGCATACTTGCCGTGGGAGTTGTCGCCGTTCTCGGACTCCGCCGGAAGGACAAAGAGCCTCAGGAGGTGTCCAAGTGAACGCCGCTCGTATCGCCGATCAGATAGCACAGGTCGATCGTGACCTCGCAGAGGTCGATGACCAGGTGGAAGCGGGCGAACTCGATGAAGCGACGGCCGATCGGTTGCGATCTGCCTACCGATCCGAACGAGGAGCTCTCGAGAAGCAACTCGACGGCATCGAACCGGCACCTGTCAGTTCCGACGAACCTGAGCCGCCGGTCGGCCGTTCGAAGACGCGGTCGCTGGTGGGGGCCGCCGTCATCGGCGTCGGAGTCGTGGTAATCGCTGTTGTCGCCGTGTTCTCGCTTCAGGAGCGAACGCCGGCAGGCGAGGCTACGGATGGTGTGGCGACCGAGGTTCTCGAAGGAGGGGCGGGTGCCGATCTGGCGTCGGTGAGCCTCGACGAGATGGAGATCGTTGTCGCCCAGAACCCGGATATCCCCGGCATGCGGATCGCACTTGCCGACCGGTACGTCGATGCCGGGAATTACTCGAAAGCCCTCGAGCATTACATGGTGGTTCTCGACCTCGAACCTGAGAACCCCGAGGCACTGGCCCGGGTCGGATGGCTGACCTTCCTTTCGGGAGAGCTGACGCTTGCGGCGCCGTTCGTCGAGCGAGCCCTCGCGATCGACCCGGACTTCCCACAGGCGTACTGGTTCCTTGCCAACATCCGGATCGGGAACGGTGACACCGCCGGTGCCATCGGGCCGCTCGAGCGTCTTCTCGCCTTCGAGCTCCCGATCGAGATCCGAACACAGGCCGAAGCACTGCTGAACGAGGTGCGCTCGTGAGCAGCAAGATCGTCTGGCTCGTGATCGCGGCGGGTGTCATCGTGATGATCGTTGGTGTTGCGCTGGCCGGAACCCTCGGGTCGGATCCAACGGTCGTTGGCTCGGCGCTCATTGACAAACCCGCACCGGAGATGGTCCTCGACGAACTCGAGGGAGATGGACAGGTCCGGCTATCCGACCACCTGGGGGATGTCGTCGTCATCAACTTCTGGGCATCGTGGTGCACCGGATGCCGACAGGAGCATGAATCCCTCGATGCGGCCGCTTCCGACTACGCGAACTTCGACGTGACGTTCTTCTCGGTCAACACGCTGGACGAAGAGAGCCAGGCGATCGGTTTCCTCGACCGATTCGGTCGGAGTGAGGAGACGGTGTACGGCATCGATCACGGTTCGAGCGCCGCGTTCTCGTACGGCGTCGCGGGCCTCCCCGAGACCTTCTTCGTCGACCCCAGCGGCATCGTCGTCGGCAAGGTCATCGGGCCCGTCACATACGATCTGGTGACGGCGACGATCGACCGTGTGCTGCTCGGCGAGGACATCGACTCGGTCAAGACCGGCGAGACGGAACAGGGGTAGGCGGAGTGATCGGAACCCCATCCATCGTTCAAGAGAGGTACGCTGAGTCAATGCGGGCATCGATTCTTCGACGCGGCCTCACCATGCTGCTTGCCGTGGTGGTCATGGCGCTCGGTTTGGCCATCCCGGCCCACGCCGAGGCCGAGGGAGTGCCCGGTGCCGACCCGTCGCTCTACGAACCTCCGTTCAAACTGACCTTCCCCGTCCAGGGCAGATCCGGCATCTCCAGTACGTTCGGGGCGATCAGAGACGGTGGCAGCCGTCTCCACA
>JAOZMA010000003.1:15971-22165 GCA_029934555.1 Acidimicrobiia bacterium
ACAACCCCGGTCCTCGCCTCCGCAGCCGGCGTTGTCTCCCGTGTCGACGTGGGCACGCTCGCGGGGCTCTACGTCGAGATCCAGCATTCCGGCGGCTGGCGGACGCTCTACCTTCATCTCAACAACGACGAACCCCCTGCCCCTCCACCGCCCGAGCAGATCTGCACGGTCGTGATCGTCGAGCAAGAAGTCGCCGAGGATGCCCCGACCGAAGATGTACCGACCGAGGACGCCGTTGCTGAGGATGCAGCAGCCGAAGACACACCAACTGACGACACAGCGGTCGAGGAAGCGCCGACCGAAGTGGTTGTATGCGAAGACGCTCCGATCGTCGAAGAGCCACTCACCTGGGGTACCCCACCGGAGATCTTCGTAGGCGCCAGGGTCTCTGCCGGCGATGTGATCGGTTTCGTCGGGACGAGCGGCAACGCCAGTTCCAATGCCCCCCATCTCCACTTCGAGGTTCGGATGCCGGACGGAAGATCCGTGAACCCTCAACCGCTCCTCGGGGGCAAGACGAGCCCCTCAACGCTCTATGTTGTCCCGGAGGTCACGGAAGATCCGGTCACGACATCGATCGACGTGATCGGTCACGTCGAGCCTGCCGGTGGATTCAACGCCGACATCTGGGTACACGGTGGCGTGGCCTACCTCAGCACCTTCGGGTCGGGCGATGTCTGTCCGGCGAGCGGTGTCCGACGTTATGACGTGACGGATCCTTCGCTGCCCCTGGAGATGGAGCCCATCTCGGCGGACTACCCCGGCACGAGCACGGGTGCCGTGTGGGCGGGGAGCGTCGAGACCGGTCGCTTCACCGGGGATCTGGCCATCGTGGCGCACCAACCCTGCGATCCCGATGATCAGAGAGCGTTTCGCGGTTTTGTTCTTTACGACGTCTCGGATCAGCTGCTGCCGGTGCAGTTGGGAACGTACGAGACGGGGACCGGAACGATCGGGATCTCCGACTTCGACGTATGGGTTGAAGACGAGCGGGTCCTCGTCGTCGCTGCCGCACCGAACTCGTTGCTCGACCATCCCGATGCGCTCGGGGATGTGCGTATCGTCGACGTGACCGATCCAGCGGTCCCGGTGGAGGTCGCCGACTGGGACTTCCGCCGCGACGCCGAACCGGCGATCAGAGATGCCGTTCTTGATGATGCAGACCCGAGGGACTTCCACGCTCGGGGCATCACTCTCGACCAGGCAGGGGAGCGCGCCTTCGTTGCCCACTGGGATGCGGGGGTCGTCATCCTCGACGTGTCCGATCCGTCGCAGCCCGAGGCCATCGGACGTATCGCCTCACTAGGGCATCAGGAAGGGAACTCGGAGTCGACGGCATTCGATCCGGCCAGCGGAGTCCTTGTTGTCACTCATCAGGATCTTGACCCCCTCGATGACGAGGCGGGGATGGAGTCGTGGGGCATCAGCGTCGTCTTCGACGCCAGTGAGCAAGGCGATCCGTCGCAGCCCTCTATCAATGCGATCGAAGCCGCTCTGCCGGACCCCGAAGGGCGGCTGTTCCTCGACGGGATCTATTCGCCTCGTGACGCTGTCGTGTCCGGCGACTATCTCTACACCGTCTGGCTCTCGGGTGGGCTGCGGGTCGTGAATTTCTCGAATCCGACGGAATTTGTCGAGGTGGCGTCCTTCGTTCCACCGACACGGGTGGATCCTCAGCGCCACTTCGCGTCACCCAACGGCAACATCGCTATGCCGTTGGCATGGTCGGTTCACGTTGTCGACAACCTCATCTACCTATCAGATGCCAACACCGGCCTCTGGATTCTGCGCCTCTCCGAGCCCCCTGTCGGCACCGACTAGAACCGCAAGTCGATTCGTAGACGGGGTCGACGGCCCGTCTACGCTCGGGTCATGCGCAACGGGGCTCAACTGATCGCATACGCCGATCGATTCGGTTCCGGTGACATTGCCGGGGTCAGAGCGATGCTGGACGGCCCGTTCTCCGGGGTCTTCACCGGCGTGCATCTCCTCCCGTTCTACACGCCATACGACGGGGTCGATGCGGGATTCGATCCAATCGACCACGAGGCCGTTGATCCGCGCCTCGGGACGTGGGGGGACGTTGGTGCACTGGCACAACGTTATGACGTCACAGCCGACCTCATCGTCAATCACATCTCAGCGGACTCTCGAGCGTTCGCCGATTTCAGGTCGAAGGGTGACGATTCGACCCACGCAGATCTGTTCCTCAGTGTTGAGTCGGTGTTTCCCGGGGGTCCGACGGACGGCGAGCAGGCCGAGATCTACCGACCGCGGCCAACCTCCCCGTTTACGGCGTTCGTCGTTGCCGGTGAAGAGCGCTACCTGTGGACCACATTCACGGATCGGCAGGTTGACATCGACGTTGTCTCAGAAGCGGGCACGGCGTATCTCGATGGGATCCTTGATCGGCTCGCTGCTGCGGGCGCCACCCAGGTCCGACTCGATGCGGTGGGCTACGCGGTCAAGACACGAGGCACGAACTGTTTCATGACACCGGAGACCTTCGCGTTCATCGATCGGCTCACCGAACGAGTCCACGACCGCGGCATGGGCGTGTTGATTGAGGTTCACGCCCACCACGAAACTCAGATCGAGATCGCCGCCCGGGTCGATCGGGTCTACGATTTCGCTCTGCCTCCGCTCGTGCTCCACACCCTGTACACCGCTGACACGGCGGCACTCAAGAAATGGCTCTCCGCTGCGCCGCGCAACGTGGTGACGGTGCTCGATACCCATGATGGGATCGGCATTGTCGATGTTGGCCCCGGAGGCGATCGACCCGGTCTCCTTGAAGCGGCCGAAGTTGATGGGCTCGTTCGTCACATCCATACGTCTACCAATGGTGAGAGCCTGAAGGCCACCGGATCTGCTGCATCGAATCTTGATCTCTACCAGGTGAACACGACGTTCTTCTCCGCTCTCGGATGCAACGACGACGCATACGTGATCGCTCGACTCATCCAACTCATGAGTCCCGGGATTCCCCAGATCTACTACGCGGGATTGCTCGCCGCTGAGAACGACACAGCACGTCTCCAGCGCACCGGCGTCGGCCGGGACATCAATCGACCTGTCGTCGGAGTCCATGACATCGCACAAGCCATGGAACGTCCGGTCGTCCGCCGCCTCATCGAACTTATCCGTCTCCGGAGCACACATCGGGCGTTCGACGGCGAGTTCTCTCTCGGCGGCGGGCCCGATCACATCATCGAGATGACGTGGACGAACGACGATCACCGGGTCTCGGCCGTCATCGACGTCCGTGCCATGGGCTTCGAACTCCACGCCACGCCAACCCCGACCCTTCTTGCGTAGATAGTGGAGGAGCGGGCTTCCCATAGTTACGCAGGAAGGGTGGGGTGGTGTTCCGGACCGCCGAGGCTGAGGCACCGGTACCATTCGCCCGTTCACCCAGCGAAGAGGAGCATCCCGTGCCGTCTGAAGCCGACTATCGCCTGCCCCGGTCCGTCATCCCCAGCCACTACGAACTGGTACTGACTCCAGATCTCGTTGACGCCGCTTTCGGCGGGCACGTCGTGATCGACGTGGATGTGCTCGAAACCGTCTCGGAGATCGTGCTCAACACAGCGGAGCTGACCCTGCACAGTGCGGTGCTCTCGAACGAAGACGGCGAGCGACTCGAAGCCACCGCCGAGACCGATGAAGATGCAGAGCGCACGACGCTGACGTTGCCGACGCCGGTTGAACCGGGTTTGTGGAAGCTCGAGATCTCGTTCGACGGGATACTCAACGACGATCTGCGCGGCTTCTATCGCTCCGTCTACACGGACCCCGATGGGAACGAGAAGACGATCGCCACCACCCAGTTCGAGGCGACCGAGGCCCGCCGGGCCTTCCCCTGCTGGGACGAACCGGACCTGAAGGCAACCTTCGGTGTGACACTCGTGGTCGACGATGGTCTCACCGCCATATCCAACGGTGCCGAGATCGGTCGCGAACCGGCCGGTGACGGCAAGGTTGTCGTGCGGTTCGACGACACGATGAAGATGTCGACGTATCTCGTTGCCTTCATCGTCGGAGAACTCGATGTGACCGACACCGTTGACGTCGATGGCATCCCGCTACGGATCGCCTTCCCGCCGGGAAAGGCTCACCTCACGGACTTCGCCCTCGACATCGCAGCGCATTCTCTGCGGTACTACGCCAAGTACTACGACATCCCATACCCCGGCGGCAAGATGGACAAGATCGCCATCCCGGACTTCGCCTGGGGTGCGATGGAGAACCTCGGGGCCGTTACCTACCGCGAGACGGCGCTGCTCGTTGATGTTCACAAGGCGACGCAGAACGAGATGATGCGTGTTGCCGAGGTCATCGCCCATGAGATCGCCCACATGTGGTTCGGTGATCTGGTCACCATGAAGTGGTGGAACGGGATCTGGCTCAACGAAGCGTTCGCCACGTTCGCGTCGATGAAATGCGTCGACGCATACCGGCCCGACTGGAAGGTGTGGCTCACGTTCTCAGGGGATCGGGTCCACTCGATGGAGACCGATGCACTGGCAGCGACCCGGCCGATCGAGTTCCCGGTTGCGTCTCCTGAAGAGGCGAACGCCATGTTCGACTCCCTCACATACGAGAAGGGCGCATCGATCCTCCGAATGCTCGAGCAGTATCTCGGCGAGGAGGCCTTCCGCCTCGGCGTGAGCAACTACTTGAAGGAGAACGCCTACGGCAACACCGATGGCGAAGACCTGTGGTCGGCGCTTGAGGAGGCCTCCGGTGAACCGGTCATGGAGATCATGAATACGTGGATCTTCCAGGGCGGCTTCCCTCGGCTGAGTGTTGAAGGAGAACCCGGGGAGTACACGCTCACGCAGGAGCAGTTCCGCTATCTCGGGGATGGCGACAAGCAGTGGAAGCTGCCCGTGCTTCTCCGGTCGTCAGCGGGCGAGCAGAGGCTCCTCCTCTCCGAGAACAGCGCAACGATCGACGCCGGCGATGACCTTGTTGTCAACTCTGGAGGCGACGGCTTCTACCGGGTCGCGTACTCGCCGGAGCTGAGAGCAGGGATCCGAAAACGCCTCTCGTCACTCAGCGGGGAAGAGCGTTACGCCACCGTTTCCGACGCCTGGGCCGACGTGCTCAAGGGTGGCGTCGACGCGGCGGACTATCTCACGCTCGTTAACGAACTCGGTGACGAGGCCGAGGTCGACGTCTGGCTGAGGGTCCTCGGTGGCCTCGGAGAGCTCGATCGCGTCGTGTCTCCCGATGTCCGCCCCGCCCTCCAGGAGTTCGTTCGCGATCTCGTCTCCGGCAAGGCCGACGAGATGGGCTGGACTCCGCTCGAAGGTGAAGACGACCGCAGCCGCAAGCTTCGCGGAACGCTGATCGCGGCACTCGGGAACCTGGGGGACGACCAGGAGACGCAACGCCGGGCCCGCGTCGTCCACGAAGAGGTCAGGCTGGGCGAGAGCGATGTCGACGCCGAAGTCGCCGATGCCGTGCTGAGCATCGTGGCGTCGAACGGAGACATCGATGACTTCGAACGGTTCTTGACCGTCTCCGAAGAGTCGGAGACCCCACAGGAGGTCGTGAAGTACCTGCGAGCGGCAACCATCGTTCCGGACCGGGCGGGGGCTGAGAAGCTCTTCCAGATGGTCCTCGATGGTGACATCCGACGTCAAGACGCCTTCTGGGTCATCGCGATCATGCTCGGGACCCGGGAGAACGGTCCACGGGTCTGGGAGCTGATGAAGGAGAACTGGGATGCTCTCCTCGAGCAGATGCCCCCGGCGACCGGTCGCCGGATCCTGGATCTGCTCCCGAACCGTTCTGAACCGGAGATCGCGGCGGACATCGAAGCGTGGCTTGCCGATCACCCGATCAAGGGCGGCGAGAAGTACGCCGATCAGCAGATCGAGTTGTTGAAGGTGAGAGTCGGACTCCGTGAACGCGAAGCCGACCGTCTTGGTGAAGTACTGAACTGACGGGAGACAGCGGACAGCGGACAGCGGACAGCGGACAGGGGGCAGGGGACAGGGGACAGGGGACAGGGGACAGGGGACAGCAAGACGGAAGCTTCAACGGAATACGGAATACGGAATACGGAATACGGAATACGGACTACGGACTACGGACTACGGACTACGTCTGGCTCAAGATTCACCTCCGGAATTCCGATACGTACCAATGCGATGGAAAAAGAGACGCGACGAGGGTGCGACCCG
>JAOZMA010000148.1 GCA_029934555.1 Acidimicrobiia bacterium
ACCAGGACTGGATGGACGCGGCGCTTGCTGCGCCAACGGCGGCGGAACGGATCGATCACTTCGCGAGAGGCAGCACAAGGATCCTGAACGGGGCCGGTGACGTCTTTGCTGTTCTCCATGAAGCCAAGTTCGCTGATCCAGATCTGGTTCCAAAGTGGGAGGACGGCCAAAGTAGGCGTCTCGATGGCGTTTCGCGGTTTGTCGGAGCACTCCACGATGACGATCTTGTCGCCGCGGATATGAACCTGGGTGCGGTGATTGATGTGATCTGGTCGCTAACGAGTCCTGAGGTGTACACACTTCTGGTTGAGCGTCGGCAATGGCCGCCTGATAGATACGGAACCTGGCTGGCCGCGAGTATTGACGACGCACTAGGCCATGCCTCCTAACAACCAGGTCCCTGACCTGGCCAAGGATCAGCGACTCGTTCTCAAGTCTGGGTAGGAGTCGGCTCGTTGATGTAGCGGGGCGAGGCACGGCGCAGATGGGCAGAGGCGGCGAGACCGCCATCGAGAGCCGTTACCTGGTCGAGCGCATGGAAGGACTCGTTGCCATCCGTCAATGCGCCAGGACCGAGGACCGACGCAAAGTGTACGAGCACTCAGTTGTCCATCACCTACGACCATGGCCGAAAGGGAGCAGAACGCCACGCTTCTCCGAATCCAGTGGTGTGACGTTCCGTACGTGTCCGAGGTGCGTGTCGACCTCCTCGCTCGCTGTGCTCGCCGTACTCGGTCGTCGGTAGAAGGCCCCCCTGCGTCGTCGCAAGCTCCTCCGCGTCCCCCCGCCTCCTTCGGGCGAGGGGACAGGACAAGCGCATCTCGCCATACGGACTACGGAATACCGGCTACGGAATACCGAATACCGACTACCGACTACCGGGAAGGCGACACCCGGCCTTGCCGGGCATGATTGACCTTGGTCGTCGCGTGCGGCTACCGTCCTCCTCACACATTGACGCCAACCTTTAAATCGGTCCTGCGAGGCCGGGAAGGAAGGAGACAGCATGTACGACGCTTCGAGCGGCGACGGATTCCTTGGGATCGTCAGCCGCTTTTCTCATGTCCGGGGGTGCGACGCATGGCACAGGTGATGGACGGCGGCGACATGGATCGAGCCATTCAGCGGATCGCGCATGAGATCCTGGAGAAGAACCGCGGCTCTGAGGACATCGTCCTTCTCGGAATCCAGACGAGGGGGGTGCCGCTGGGCGAACGCCTCGCACTTGCACTCGAAGGAATCGAGGGAACGCCGGTTGCGGCGGGGAGCCTGGACATCGGGTTGTACAGGGATGATCTAGATCAGCGCCCCAAGACGGAGTTGGGAGCAACGAACGTTCCGGGTCCGATCGGCGAGAAGACAGTGATCCTGGTCGACGACGTCCTCTACACGGGCCGAACGATCAGGGCAGCGCTCGACGCGCTGGCTGACATCGGACGGCCCAGTCGGGTCCAGCTCGCAGCTCTGGTCGATCGGGGACATCGAGAGCTCCCCATCCGGCCGGATTACGTCGGGAAGAACGTGCCTACTTCGCGAAGAGAGCGCGTCTCCGTTCGTCTCGTCGAAATGGACGGCGAGGATGGGGTCGTCATCGAATCGAGGGACGAGACATGAACCACTTCCTGACCATTGAAGGGCTCACGGCCGGTGATCTGAACGGACTGCTCGACGATGCAGACGAGTTCGTCGAAGTTCTCCACCGCCCGATCCCAAAGGTTCCGGCTCTCCGGGGCAAGACCGTCGCCACCATGTTCTTCGAACCGTCTACCCGAACGAAGATGTCGTTCGAGAAGGCAGCGAAGGCGCTGAGCGCCGACACCATGTCCTTCTCACCTGGAACATCGTCGCTTTCGAAGGGCGAGAGTCTGAAGGACACCGTCCTCACCATCAAGGCGATGGGCACGGACGCCATGGTGGTTCGCCACAAGGCGACCGGGGCCCCCTGGCGGATCGCGGAGTGGATCGACCAACCGGTGCTCAACGCCGGTGACGGCGCACATCAGCATCCAACGCAGGCGCTGCTCGACTCCCTGACGATCCGACAACACTTCGGGACGCTCAAGGGGCTCAAGATCGGAATCGTGGGTGACATACGTCACTCCAGAGTCGCCCGGTCGGATATCCAGGCGTTCTCGACGCTGGGGGCCGATGTGACGATGGTCGCCCCTCGAACCCTCCTTCCTGTCGACACCGAAGTGTTCGACGCCACAGCGAAAGAGAACCTGGACGAGGTTCTCGCAGACTTCGACGTTGTCTACGTTCTGCGGGTTCAGGCAGAGCGAGGGGGCGCGTCAGTGTTCCCATCGCTCTCTGAGTACACCGACCGATACGGCATCACGAGAGAGAGATTCGCCCGGCTCAAACCGGAAGCGATCGTTCTCCACCCGGGACCGATGAATCGAGGCGTCGAGATCGACGGTGCGGTCGCCGACGATCCGAGGGCGCTGATCCTCGACCAGGTGTTCAACGGCGTTGCCGTTCGAATGGCCGTCTTGTTCCGACTGCTCGGAGGTGAGAGCAATGAGTGATCTGATCCTCGCGAAAGGCACCGTCCTTACCGCACAGGGCATAGAAGAGGCCGACGTTCGGATTCGTGATGGGTCGATCGCCGAGATCGGTCCGGGTCTCGAAGGCGACGAGACCATCGATTGCGAAGGTGCGTGGATAGGGCCTGGGCTGGTCGATCTGCACGCTCACTTCCGTGAGCCCGGCCAAGAGTGGAAAGAGGACATAGCGTCCGGTTCGAGAGCGGCTGCTGCCGGTGGATTCACCGCCGCCTTCGCGATGCCGAACACCGAACCCGCGACCGATTCCGGCCATGTAGCCCGGTTCGTCGCGAGTCGAGGGGCCGAGGTGGGGCTGATCGAGGTACTGCCGGTCGGAGCGATCACCAAGGGGCGAGCCGGCAAAGAGCTTGCCCATCTCGATGAGCTGTGGGCAGCGGGTGTTCGGGTCTTCTCTGACGACGGAGACGTGGTCGAAGACGCAGGGCTGCTCCGTCAAGCGATGGACTACCTCGCGGAACGCGGTGGCGTGATCTCACAGCACGCCGTAGACATCGGGCTGTCGAGCGGTGGGTTCATGCATGAGGGGAGCGTCTCGTCGCTGCTCGGCATGTACGGAATACCATCGGCCGCCGATGACGTGATCCTCGCTCGCGACATCCGGCTCGTCGAGATGACGGGTGCTCGTTATCACGTCCAGCATCTGTCAACCGCAACGGGTGTCGAACTGATCGCTGCGGCGAAAGCGAAGGGTCTACCGGTAACTGCCGAGGTGACTCCGCATCATCTCGCCTTCGACCACACAGCCGCTCAAACGACCGATCCGGTATACAAGATGATGCCGCCCCTTCGGTCGGGGGAAGATCGCGACGCACTTCGACGGGGTCTGGAGGATGGAACGGTCGACATCGTGGGGACCGACCATGCGCCCCACGCTGCACACGAGAAAGAGGTTCCCTGGGAACACGCGCCGAACGGCGTGCTCGGTCTCGAGTGGGCCGCGACGGTGGCGAACACGTTCACAGATCTCGATCAGGCCGCCTTCTTCGACCGGCTCGCGGTCGCACCGGCACGCATCGGGCAGCTCGATGGGCAGGGGATGATGCCGGAGGTGGGCGGGCCCGCGAACCTCGTGGTGTTCGATCCGAACATCGAATGGACACCGACAACGACGGTCTCCAAGTCCGAGAACAGCCCGTACTTCGGTCTGCCGCTGCGAGGCAAGGTGATCGCCACGGTGTACCAGGGTCGGGTCACCGCTCTCGACGGCGTACCGGCGAGTTGACAACCATGAGTCGACCGAAGGTGGATCTCACGACGACCCTGGGACCCGTGACGTTGCGGAGTCCCATCGTCGCGGCCTCCGGCACCGTGGGCTCGGTCGTCGACTTCGCCGGCGCTGGCGACTTCAGCGTGTACGGCGCTGCGGTCGCCAAGTCGGTGTCTTCCGATCCATGGCAGGGCCGTGACACTCCCCGATTGTCATCATCAGGCGAGGGCATGCTGAATGCCATCGGGATTCAGAATCCCGGCATCGAAGAGTGGGCGAGACAGATCGGCCCGCGCATCGGGGAAGTACCTGTTCCGATTTGGGGATCGGCGGTCGGTCACGACGCCGAAGGATTCGCCGAGGTCGCCGGCGGCCTCGAGGGAGCAGGCGTTGCCGCCGTCGAAGTGAACCTGTCATGCCCGAATCTCGATGACGGACATCTCTTCGCACTCGACCCGACCGCCTCCGCGGAAGTTGTGGCTGCGGTTCGCTCAGCCACCGATCTGCCGATCGGTGCGAAGCTGTCCCCGAATGCGGTCGACATCGTTGAGATCGCCGCGGCGGCACAGGAAGCCGGCGCGGACTGGGTCGTGCTCACGAACACCGTTTGGGGGGCCGGATTCGACGTGAACACACGGCGTCCGAAGCTCAGATCGGTCGTCGGGGGTTACTCGGGAGCTCCTGTGAAGGCGATCGCGATGCGATGCGTGTGGGAGGTCGCGCAGGCGCTTCCCGGCCTGCCGATCGTTGGATGTGGCGGGGTTCGAACGGGAGACGACGTGGTGGAGTACCTGCTCGCCGGGGCTTCGGCAGTGGCGATCGGGACGGCACACTTCGCCGAACCGAGAGTCGGCGGGCGGATCATCAAACAACTGGAGAGATACATGACGCGCAACGGCATCGCCAGGATCGACGAACTTGTGGGAGCAGCCGAACCATGGTGAGTGGAGTCATCGTCGCTCTCGACCTTCCGAACGCCGAGGACGCGGTCGCCATGGCCGAGGACGTCGCGGATCATGTTGCCGGGTTCAAGATCGGTCTGGGGCTCCTTCACGGGCCGGGCCCGCTCCTGATCTCGGCTCTCGTCGCTCTCGGCAAGCCCGTCTTCGCTGATGCGAAACTCCACGACATCCCCTCCCAGGTCGAGGCCGCGGCCCGTCGACTGGGAGAGCACGGTGCACGATGGGTGACGGCTCACGTCGGAGGTGGGCAAGACATGCTCGAGGCTGCCGTACGCGGTCTCGGGGAAGGGGCAGGGGCCGCACCGGCCGGGATCCTCGGTGTCACGGTGCTGACGTCACTTGACGAGGCATCGTTGGCGCGGGTCGGTATCAACAGGACCCCCGGGAAACTCGTCGCCCGAATGGCGAAAGTCGCGGACGCTGCTGGATGCGAAGGCGTCGTGTCCTCTCCAAGGGAGCTGGCAATCGTCGCGGACGTTGCGCCGGACCTGCTGCGGGTCACGCCCGGGATCCGGCCGATCGATCTCAATGACGACCAGGCGCGAACCATGACGCCCGCCGAGGCCGTTGAGAGGGGCGCGGATCTCCTCGTGGTCGGTCGCCCCATCACAGCAGCCCCCGATCCGCGTGAGGCTGCTGCTGCCATCGCTGCCGAGGTCCAAGGCGCTCGTCCACTGGATTGATAGAGTCCCCCTATGGCTTCCATCAACAAACTCCCACCGATGAGCGACGAGCAGCGGGCCGAGGCTCTCGCCAAGGCTGCAGCGGCGCGACGACAGCGCGCTGAGATCAAAGCTCTGCTGAAGACCGGTTCCCTGACGCTCGACGAGGTGTTCGAGCGGGCTGAGACCGACGACATCGTTGCGGGGACCAAGGTGTATCCACTCCTTGCTTCGATGCCGCGTATGGGCAAGGTCAAGGCGATGCGCCTGATGGAGGAGCTACAGATCGCAGAGAATCGCAAGATCCGCGGCCTCGGCTCCCGCCAGCGCGTGAACCTCCTCAACGAATTTGCCTGAGGGGAGACTGCTCGTGGTCTCCGGCCCTTCAGGGGTCGGCAAATCGAG
This sequence comes from Acidimicrobiia bacterium, assembly GCA_029934555.1. Lineage (GTDB taxonomy): Bacteria > Actinomycetota > Acidimicrobiia > Spongiisociales > UBA5794 > JAHEEL01. The sequence continues at coordinate 5,804 of JAOZMA010000148.1, forward strand.
TGTGATCGAAGCCGTCCTCGAGCAGACCGGAGCGTGGTTCTCGGTTTCGGCAACCACACGGTCTCCTCGGGCGGGGGAGATCGATGGAGAGGACTACCGGTTCGTCGACCG
>JAOZMA010000149.1 GCA_029934555.1 Acidimicrobiia bacterium
GTCCCCCCGACGCATCGGCGGGGGGACGCGAGGAGCTTGCGACGAAGCAGGGGGGCATCTGCATCCGAGATCGATGGTGCCAAAGCACCCCCTCTGCCAAGACACCCCCTCTGGCCCTTCGGGCCATCTCCCCCACTGCGTGGTGGAGAATGTCAGAGAGCCCCTGCTCGCACCTTCACCCAGATCGTGAACAGCGCCAACACATCGAATCCCGGCCCCACCATGACATCCCGCCAGTGAACCCGACCACAAACCGCGGATCCAGGCTGAGGGGAGGAAAAAGGACGCGCCACGCCGTATACGTCCAGCCCATTTTCCGCATTCATGTATCCACCTATCCGCTGATCCTCGTAGGGCACTGATAATCCTGCGCGTAGACACAAGCGACGGTGGAACCGGTGGGGTCTAGGTGACGGTACCGTCTGGTCATGCGGGATTGGGAGACGCTCACCGAGACCGGTCAGATCAGACGCCTCCGGGCTCTCGCGGCCGGCGCACTATCCGAGTTCCCGATCGAGCCGATCGGACTCCGGCTCGTCGGCGGGTTCACGAACGTCATCTTCCGGGTTGACACCGATGACGGCCCATATGCGTTGCGCATCGACCTGCACCAGGACCACTCCGACGAACACGTCGACATCGAACTTGCCTGGCTCGAAGCCCTGGCCCGGGAGACCGACCTTGACGTTGTCCGGTTCGTGCCCGCCAGCGACGGTCGTGGCTACGTCCACGCCTCAGCCCCCGACGTGCCGGGCGAGCGCCGCTGTGTGCTGTTCGAGTGGGTGCCAGGTCGGATTCTCGGGGCCAGTCCGACGGAGGTTGGATTCCGTCAGCTCGGGAAGCTGTCTGCCGGTCTCCACGTCCATGGTGCGGAGTTCACACCACCGCATCCCCCGATGGCATGGGATCGTGTCTTCTACTGGGACGAGTCCGTCGACCCGGTCGTGATCTTCCACCCTGAGATGGCGCACTACTTCACCGGCGGACGGCAGGAGATCCTCGACCGTTCGATCGAGGTCGTCGAAGGCGCGTTCGCCCGTCTCGACCCATCCGAAGCACAAGTCATCCACGGCGACCTGCACCCGGACAACGTCCATACCTACCGCGGTCGCCTCATCGGTTTCGACTTCGAAGACGTCACGTGGGGGCACCGTGTGCAGGACGTCGCTATCACGCTGTTCTACGAGCGTAACCATCCCAGCTACCCGAGCCTGCGTGCAGCGTTCGAGGAGGGCTACCGCTCCGTCGCCCCCTGGCCCGTGACCTACGACGGAGAACTCGACCACTTCATGGCAGCCCGAACGATCAGCTTCGTGAACTACGTCGCGAACCTCCACGACGATCCCTCCGACTACTACGAAATCGCCTTCCCAAGACTCGAAGCGTTCCTATCAACCTGGGACAGGTGACCCCACGCCATAGCCCTCAGGCGTCTGAGAGAGGCGACCGAAGCGAGCCGGCTTGTTCCCCTCTTGCTTGTAGCTGGCAGCTGGCAGCTGGCAGCTCCGCGGGGTACCGTGAATGCTGCAATGCCAACGACCGAATATCTCGACCGCACACCCATGTCCTGGGACGAGTACCAGTCCCTCGACGTCCGCGGCGAGTACATCGACGGAGCGCTCGTCATGAGCGCCGCACCGACAATTCCCCATCAAGAGGTGACACTCCGCCTCGCTCGGCTCTTGATGGACGTCGCTCCCGAAGGAGTCCGCGTCACGTTTGGAGCTGGCTGGAAACCGGGTCTTGACGAGTTCATTCCTGATGTCATGGTGTTCGACGACAAGGGAGATATCGTGAGGATTACCTCCACTCCTCATCTCGCCGTGGAAGTGCTGTCAACGGACCGCGGGGCTGATCTGATCCGGAAGTTCCAGAAGTATGAGCAGGCTGGCCTGCCGAGATACTGGATCGTCGACCTCGATGACACCGGGCCCGAAGTCGTCACCTACGAAGTTCGGGATGCCGTCTTTGTCGAGACCGGCCGCCACCGCGGTAACGACGAAGTCACCCTCGACGTCGGCCCGATGACCGTCACGTTCGCTCCGAACGATCTCCTGGCCTGACCCGGTTTCACCGCGTGTTGACGGCAGCCGGCATCTTCCTGTCACCTGTCACCTGTCACCTGCCTCGGGAATGCATCTCTCATCCTGCGAGTTTCCCCAACCACACGAATACGAGAGGGAACACAGATGAGTCGCGGACGCGTTCGGGTCGAGGATGGGCAGAAGAGGGTTCGGGTCTATCTCGGCGGTGAGGTCATCGCCGACACGACGAGTCCGAAGCTGGTCTGGGAGAAGCCGTACTACCCCGTCTACTACTTCCCCCAGGACGACGTTCGTATGGACTCCCTCCTTCCAACGGAGCACACGAAACGATCACCGAGCCGCGGCACAGCCGAGGTCTTTGACATCAAGAGCAACCGTCACACGGCCGAGCAGGGCGCTTACCGGCACACGGATTCGCCAATCGAAGAACTTCGGGACATGGTCGCTTTTGAGTGGCGATCGATGGACGCCTGGTTCGAAGAGGAGGAAGAGGTGTTCCTCCATGCGCGTGACCCGTACACCCGCGTCGACGTCCTTCAGAGTTCGAGGAACATCCGCGTTGAGGTCGACGGCGTGACCGTTGCCGAATCGGATCAGCCGCGGATTCTGTTCGAGACCGGCCTGCCGGCCCGTTACTACCTTCCCAAGACCGATGTTCGGTTCGAGTATCTCACGGCGACGGACCTGTCCACCGTGTGCCCCTACAAAGGCACCTCCCGGTACTGGTCGATCGACACCACCGGCGAGGTTCACGACAACCTCGCGTGGGGCTATGACGCCCCGGTGCGTGAGTCACAGCCGATCGCCGGTTACGTCGCCTTCTACAACGAGAAGCTCGACATCTACGTCGACGGCGTGCTCGAAGAGAAACCGAAGACGGTCTTCTCCTGACGAGCAACGCTCCCGGACGCCAACTCAGTTGATCGATCCGGGGATAGCGACCCACTCGTGTGCCTGTCCCGTGACCGCCGAGATCCTCTCGAAGTCACGGTCGTAGTGGAGCACCGTCGCTCCCCCGGCTTCTGCTGCGGCGGCGATGATCAGGTCGGGGATGGGGAGACGGTGCTGACCGACAGCCGACAGTGATCGCTGGACAGCCTTGGCACGGTCCATGACTGTCTCGTCGATCGGAATGTGCTCGAATCCGGCGAGTTCGTCGGCCATGGTGGCGTAGTCCTCACGGCTTCGAGCCGAGTAGAGCACTTCGAGATCGACGATCGAGCACGTCGCGAGCAGTCCGGACTCTGATAGACGACGTAGTCGACTTCCGACAAGAGCGTCACCGGCCCTCGCCAGTGCGCTCTTGTCGACGAGGTAACGCCCGAGATCAACGCCAGGCATCGTTCATGACCTCGTCATCATCGAGGTCGACTCCATCGGACGTCACGACTCGATCGATGAACCGTCGGCGTCGATCGAGATCGATCACCTCCTGAAGGGCGCGGTTGACCGTGTCCTTCATCGTCCCGGCTCCGAGAATCCTCTGAGCTCGATCGAGTGCGTCGCCATCGATGTCGACGAGTCGTTTCACCATACCCACAGTATATATATCTGACATGACTTCAGATATATCATCCGTGTGTGACAGATTCCCGAACCGAGCGCTGCCATGCCGCGATCACGACAGCCGACCCCGCCGCTGCGAGGGCAGACAGCAGCCACATGAGATCGTACGAGCCGGTTCCGTCGATGATCGCACCGAAGATCGGTGGGCCGATCCCCAAGCCGGTGAGGAAACCGAACAGCACGACTCCCGATGCCCTGCCCGTGGCAGCCACGCCTGCTTCCACCATCACCGCAAGCATTCCGACCGAGTTCCAGGAACTCGATCCCACTGCGATCAGCACGGCGGCGGGCCACAGCAGCCACGCTGCGACGGCGCCGGACAGGTAGAAGAGGCCGGCGGCGGCAATCGAGAGAACGGCCATCGCTGCCAGTGAGCCACGGAACGCACCTGATCGTTCGGCATAGCGACTCCACAGGATCCTTCCTGGCACGGCCACGAATGCGATCACGGCGGCGGCGATTCCTCCCGCCACCGGGGACAGCCCCAGCTCTTCCTGCGAGAAGAGCGGAACGAGGAAGGTGACGGCCCCGGAGAACCCCATCAGGAAACCGAAGCCTGCGAGCCACCAGATCGCACGGGGAAGCGGGTCGGTGCTCCGGTTCCGTTGTTCGGCCGGCGTTCTCGGTGCGGCGGGGACCACCCAGGCGGCAACGGCAGCGAACACCAGCGGCACGACAGCGACGATCAGATAGGCACCACGCCATCCCAGGGCGATAGCAAGCGTTGGTACGGTCAGTCCGCCGAGGAAGATCCCGGCCTGAACTCCCGATTGCTTCACCCCGGTGATCATGCCCCGCTTCCCGGCGGGGACATCTTCAGCGATCAGCTTGTTCGTTGCGGGGTTCGCAGTGGCCTGAGAGAACGCTCCCGCCAGAGCACCAACGAACAGCATCGCATATGCAGTGGCGGTTCCGAGGATCAGGAACGTCGCACCCGCGGTCACGAACAGTGCGATCAGTGCCTTCTTGCCACCGATCCGATCGGTGACCCGGCCCGCCATCGGAGAGAGCACCGCTGCCGCAACGTTGATGAGCCCGAGAACGATTCCGAGCTCCGCCCGGCTGATCGACAGATCGTCGATGATGAATGTCGCAAGGATCCCGAGCGAAGCTGGTGTGAACGTCGCCACTCCCATGGCGATGAACAACATCGAGCCGAAGACGGTGCGACGTGCGTCGCTCATCGGTGTGGTCACGACTTGATTCAAGCCGGGTCACGTCATCCAGATGCCGCCGTCCAGAGGAAGCGTCGGCCTTACCCGATGCCGGTAGTGTTCCTGCACCGTCGAACGAACTCGAGCCGATGACGCAACCAACCGCACAGAACGAGAGTCAGCACAGGACCCAGGCCCGCGTCTGGGCTGAGCTCGGGCTGCTCGCACTCATGTGGGGCAGCACGTTCCTCCTGATGAAGGTGGCAGTTCCGTCGGTACCGGCGTTCACGATGTCGGGCGTACGGGGCCTGCTCGCTGCAGCGATTCTCTGGATCGCGGTGCAAGCGACACAACGAGGAGAGAAACGATCAAGTGGCAGCTGGGTGCCGCCGATCGTGCTCGGAACGCTGAGCGGGTGGCTGCCGAACGTGCTCACGGCGTGGGCACTGCTGCGGCTCGACAGCTCCGCAGCCGGGATGCTCAGTGCAGCCGCGCCCATCTTCGTCGTGATCCTGGCCCACTTCTTCCTTGCGAGCGAACGCATCAGCGGCATCCAGGTCAGCGGCATCGTGATCGGCCTCGGTGGAGTGGCGCTCATCATCGGGGTCACCCCGTCGTCGTTCGGCGGCCAGGATCTCGCCGGCCAGCTCGCCATGGTCGCCGTCGCCCTCAGCTACGCGGCGGGGACCGTCTACGCCCGCAGGATCGGACCCCAGAACGCAACGCGTCTCGCGATGCGCCAGCAGCTCGTCGCTGGGGCAGTGGCGATCGTCGTCGCTCTTGTGCTGGAACAACCCTGGAACGTCGAACCAGAACCGATCGCGATCGCCGGCATCATCGGACTCGCTATCTGGGCGAGCGCCATCCCTATCTGGCTCTACTTCAGGATGCTCGAACACACCAAGGCGGTCACGGTGTCCCTGATCGCCTACCTGATCCCCGCCGTCGCAGTGGTACTCGGTGCGCTCGTCCTCGGCGAGAAGCTCGACCCAACAGCCGCCGTTGGTCTCCTCGTCGTGCTCGTCGGCGTGTTCATCACGACCCGTCAGCGGAGCAGCGGCGTGACTCCCTCGGTCTCCGCCGCAGGAATCGAACCAGACGATATCGATGCATCTGTGGAGGACGACTGACGGCCTGGACGCTGGTCA
>JAOZMA010000150.1 GCA_029934555.1 Acidimicrobiia bacterium
TTTGCCGCCGGTGAGCATGAACGATGCCATCGTCAGCGTGTAGAGGGTGATGGCGGCCTGGACCTGCCCAACGGTCGTGTTCAGGTCCTCGACGAGGGCCGAGATCGAGACATTCATCAGCGTGGTGTCGATGACGTAGACGAACATCGCAGCAGACAGCACCGCCAGCACGGCACCACCATGACTCGGCGTAGTTGTCTTCTCGAGTTCGTCGCTCATGGGGTGTCTCTCCGAACAGCCGGGCCCCCGGCACCCTACTCCCGGTCATGCGAGTTGAGCCCTGAATCCTGGCTCGCGACTCGCAGCTCGTGACCCTCCCTACCTACTACTTGCTTTCGACTTCAAGTACCGCCGCCCCCTCGACCAACCCGTCCTTGAGACGGTGGAGAGCGAGATTGGCGTCGGCGAGGGGGTAGACGTCGACCACGGTTCGGATCGGGATCTCTGCGGCAAGACGGAGGAACTCTCGGGCGTCGACGAGCGTGAAGTTCGCGACGCTGCGGATCTGTCGCTCGCCCCACAGGAGGTCGTACCCGAACTCGGGTATCCGATCGAGGTGGATGGCGTTGATAGCGACCGTGCCTCCACGAGCTACCGACTTCAGCGCTTCCACAACGACATAACCGGCCGGGGCGAACGTGACGGCTGCATCGAGCGACACCGGCGGCCGGTCGTGGTACGACCCGGTCCACACGGCTCCCATCTCGATGGCTCGCTGCTGTTCCAGTGGCGATCGGGTCGCGACGAAGACGTCACATCCCCAGTGGGTGGCGACTTGCATGGCAAGCAGTGCAGAGGCTCCGAATCCGTACAGGCCCAGCCTGCCACCGGGACGGATGCCCGAGATCTTCAGCGACCGATACCCGATGATGCCTCCGCAGAGGAGAGGTGCAGCGTCGACGTCGGAGAACGACGCCGGAATCCGCAGGGCGTAGTCGGAACGAACGGTGATCTGCTCGGCGTAGCCACCATCCTGATCCCATCCGGTGAAGACCGCATCGGCACAGAGGTTCTCGCGCCCGCTCCGGCAGTACTCGCACGAACCACACGCCCCGGCGAGCCAGGCGGCACCGGCCCTCTCTCCCGCTACCCAGTCGGAGACACCTTCGCCGACGCGCAACACACGGCCCACCACCTGATGCCCGGGCACGATGGGCAGGGTCCGAGCGGCGAGGTCGCCCTCGACGATCTGTAGATCGGTGCGACAGACACCACACGCCGCAACCCCGATTGTGATCTCCCCGGGGCCCGGTTCGAGGTCGTCGATCTCAACGCATCTGAGGGGCCAGCCGTCGATGGGTCCGGGCTGTTCGAGAAGCTGTCTGCGCATGATTCCTCCGTGTATCCGACCATGCCACGAACACACGCCGCGAGCAAGGGTCGCATTACCCGAATCGCGAGGTTCCGTCAGGAATTCCTATGTAGCACGAGTTCCGTTACCGTTCCCGCCGATGCGACTAGGAATACCACTTGAACATGCCGATCACGAGCGTCGTATCGCCGCCGTTCCCGCCTCCATCAAGGTGTACACCGGATGGGGTTGGGACGTGCGGGTGGAGACCGGAGCGGGTCATGCCGCCGGCTTCTCCGATGAGGCGCTCGTCGAGGCAGGAGCAACGATCGTCGCCGACACGGCGACGGCACACGACGCCGATCTCGTTCTCAGGGTCGGCCCGCCCACGATCGAAGAGATCGGGCTGATACCGGAAAGCGCTGTCCTGGCAGGGTTCCTCGACCCGTTCGTGGACACTGCTCTCGTTGAGGCACTGGCAGCCCGCAACGTGACCGCGCTCGCCGTCGAGGCGATCCCGCGCACAACGCTGGCCCAGGCCATGGACGCGTTGTCGTCCCAGGCGAACGTCGCCGGCTACGCCGCCGTGATGTTGGCCGCGTCCGAGTCCCCGAAGTTTCCGTCGATGCTCGTCACCGCGGCGGGAACGATCCCTCCGGCACGCTCGCTCGTGCTCGGTGTGGGCGTCGCCGGTCTCCAAGCGATCGCAACGCTCAAGAGGCTCGGCACCATCGTCTACGCGTACGACATTCGACCAGAGACGAAAGAGCAAGTCGAGAGCCTCGGCGCCAAGTTCGTCGAAGCCCCCACCCAGGAGATGGATGAGGGCGGTTACGCCAAGGAAGTCGATGCGGAGACTGCTGCGAAACAGCAGGAGACGCTCGCCAAGTACGTCGCCGAGTCTGATCTGGTCGTGACCACGGCTCAGATCCCCGGTCGTCCCGCACCGCTCCTGATCACCGCCGACATGGTGGCCGGGATGCATGACGGTGCTGTCGTCGTCGACATGGCGGCATCCTCCGGCGGCAACGTCGCGGGTTCTCTGCCCGGCGAGACGGTCGACGTGGGTGGGGTCTCCATCTATGGACCGATCGATCTGCCCAGTCGTGTGGCGACCGACGCCAGTCGCATGTACGCCCGCAACTTGCAGGAGCTCGTCGGCCGCTGGCGCACTGAAGATGGTTTCACCGTCGATCTCGAAGACGAGGTCGCCGGTCCAGCAACGATCACCCATGCGGGTCAGATCGTCAACCCCCGTACCCGATCGGCCATGGGCCTGGAAGAGGAGGCCTCGTGAGCCCCGAGTTCATTCAGGGGATCGTCGTGTTTGTCCTCGCGGCCTTTATCGGCTTCGAGGTCATCTCGAAGGTTCCGCCGACGTTGCACACGCCGCTCATGTCGGGGGCGAACGCTATCTCCGGCATCACGATCGTCGGTGCGATCATCGCAGCCGCCTTCGCTGACGGTGCGTTCGCGATCATCCTCGGCATTCTCGCCATGGCTTTCGCCATGATCAACGTTGTGGGTGGATTCCTCGTGACCGACCGCATGCTCGAGATGTTCAAGAAGAAGCCGGTGGTGAAGAAGTGACTGCTCTCCTCTACCTGCTTTCGGGTGTTCTATTCATTCTCGGTCTCCGTGGTCTCGGTTCGCCGAGGACTGCTCGCCGGGGCAACCAGATCGCCGCTGTCGGCATGCTCGTGGCATCGGTCGTCACTCTCGTCTATGTCTTCGACCAGGCGAGGCAATCGGATGCGCTGAGCGTTCTCTGGTGGGTGATCATCCTCGGAGCCCTGATCGGTGGCGCCATCGGCGCCGTCCTTGCGCTCAAGGTGCAGATGACGTCGATGCCCGAACTCGTCGCCGCTTTCAACGGCTTCGGCGGTGGGGCCTCCGCACTTGTTGCGTTCGCGGCCATCGTCGCAACGGATACGATCGTCGGCGCGGATGTCCAGTACGCCACCGAAACCGAGGTAACGGTCGCCTTGTCGATCGCGATCGGCGTGGTCACGCTCTCCGGAAGCTTCGTTGCATACGGCAAACTGAAGGGGATCATCACGGGGAAGCCCGTGGCACTGCCCGGCGGTCCGTACTTCAACCTGATGCTCGTCATCCTGATGACCGCGGCATCCGTGTGGGCCATCGCCTTCAACGAGCCGATGGGCTACTGGATCCTCGCTGCCATCGCAGTCGTGCTTGGTGTGACCGGGGTCATCCCGATCGGTGGCGCCGACATGCCGGTTGTCATCTCATTGCTGAACTCGCTCTCCGGAGTCGCTGCAGCGATGGCAGGATTCGTCATCGGAAACCAGGGACTGATCATCGCCGGAGCCCTCGTCGGCGCCGCGGGATTCATCCTGACGGTCCAGATGTCCGAGGCGATGAACCGGTCGATCGCGAACGTGCTCTTCGCCGGATTCGGCACAGAAGGCGCCGCTCCGATCGATGCAGGAGACAAACCGGTCAACAGCGCGACACCCGAAGACGTTGCGATCGCCCTCGCGTATGCGCAGAAGGTGATCATCGTCCCCGGATACGGTCTGGCGGTTGCGCAGGCTCAGCACGCCGTGCGTGAGTTGGCGACAGCGCTCGAAGACCGTGACGTGGTCGTGGAATATGCGATCCACCCCGTGGCGGGACGCATGCCCGGCCACATGAACGTTCTGCTCGCTGAGGCCGACGTCCCGTACGACGTGCTGCTCGACCTCGACCAGGCGAATCCGAAGTTCCCGCACACGGATGTGACGCTGATCGTCGGGGCGAACGACGTGGTGAACCCGTCGGCACGTGAAGCCGGCAGCGTAATCTACGGGATGCCGATCCTCGACGTCGACCTTGCAGCAACGACCGTTGTGATCAAGCGGAGCCTCTCCCCCGGCTTCGCCGGTATCGACAACCCGTTGTTCTACATGCCGTCAACGTTGATGCTGTTCTCGGATGCCAAGGTGGCACTCGAGAACATCCATGATGCGTTGATCGAACTCTGACATGGAGTTCGGCGAGGTTGTTCGCCGCCGCCGGATGGTTCGTAACTACACGGACGATCCGGTGGACGGGGACGCCCTCGACCGTATCCTCGATCGGGCCCAGAGGGCTCCGAGTGCCGGGTTCTCTCAGGGTGTGTCCTTCGTCGTTGTCACCAACGAGGACCGACGCCGGGAGATCGCTCGACTCGCGCATGAAGATGAGTATGTCGCCGACGGTTTCGATCCGTGGATCTCGCGGGCACCGGTTCACGTCGTCGTCTGCGTTAGCAAAGCCGCCTACCTAGAGCGCTACAGCGAAGCCGACAAGGGCGGACCCGATGGCCCGGCAGGGACCGAAGAGGGATGGCCGGTCCCCTACTGGTGGGTGGACGCCGGGGCTTCGATGATGCTGCTGCTCCTTGCCGCCGTCGACGAGGACCTGGCGGCCGGTTTCCTCGGTTCCCACAATCTCCAGGACCTGTCGGTACTCCTCGACATCCCCGGCCACGTCGCTCCGATCGGCATCGTCACGATCGGACACCCTGCCTCCGACCGACAGTCCGGCTCCCTTGCGCGGGGGTGGCGTACCGACGCGATCCATCGCGAGCATTGGGCCTCGCCATCCGGGGATTGAATACCGCCGCCGGTACGCTGCGCTCCGACTCAGGAGCCCCATGAACCTCATCGTCACCGACCGCTTGCCGTACGACCCGCCCGTCGAATTCGTCGAACGCAAAGGGACCGGTCACCCTGACACGATCTGCGATCACCTCGCAGAAGAACTCGCTCGCGACCTGGCCCGCTCGTCCCTCGAACAGACCGGACGGGTGCAGCATTTCAACGTTGATAAGGCGATCTTCGCCGCCGGCTCAGTAAACGTCGACTTCGGCGGCGGCGAGCACACGAAGCGATCGAAGCTCGTCCTCGTCGGCAAAGTGAACTTCACCGATGACTGGAATCCCGACATCACTACGTTGACCGCCGATACCCGCCGACGCCTCCTCGACATACTCCCCGACGCGACCCCTGATGCGTTCGAGGTCGAGCTGTGGCTCAATCAGGCGTCCGCGGATCTCGCCGATGTCGTCAACCGGCGGCGTAGCGGAGCCGCGCCGCTGTCCAACGACACGTCGTTCGCAGCCGTCTCACTCCCCTTCTCTCCCCTCGAGGATGTCGTGTACCGACTCGAGCACTATCTCAACTCTCCCTCCTACCGAGCTGATGTCCCGATCGGTCGCGACATCAAGGTCATGGGCGCTCGCGAAGGGAGCGAGGTGGTCATCACCATTGCGGTGCCGGTCCTGGCACGGAAGATCACCGATCGCGCCGGGTACGACGCCGTCGTCGAGCGCGTCAGGATCGACTCACTCGCCCTCGTTCGCGACCGGTTCGGCAACGGCACCACGGTCCGGGTCAACCAGGCCGACACCGCCGACTCCACGTACCTCTCACTGACGGGGACATCAGCCGAAGCCGGCGACGACGGACAGGTGGGCCGTGGGAACCGATTCGGCGGTCTGATCACGCCGTACCGCCCGATGAGCCTCGAAGCCACGGCAGGGAAGAACCCCGCCGCCCACGTCGGCAAGACCTATCACGCCTTCGCCGAGGACATCTCGCGGCGCGTCATAGCCGAGACCGCCGC
>JAOZMA010000151.1:0-2225 GCA_029934555.1 Acidimicrobiia bacterium
ATGGTAATGTATAGATGATGGAGAACAAGCCAGACCCAATGCTCCCCCGACGGGGGCGTCCCCGTGACCCGGCGGTCGATCGCGCCATCCTCGAATCGGCTCGGTCGGTTCTTGAGCGCAAGGGCTTTACCGGCACCTCGATGGACGAGATCGCCCGGACGGCTGGTGTCGGCAAGGACACCTTGTATCGGCGGTGGAAATCGAAGGAGATCCTCGTGCAGCATCTCCTCACGGTGCTATCCGCCGAGAACGCTCCTGTACCGGAGGACGAGGACCCCAGGTATGCCCTCTTCGTCTTTCTCCAGGACATCGTCCGACTCAACACCCGGTCCGACTTCGGTGCGATCCTGGCCGGGATCGTCGGGGAATCGGGACGCAACCCGGAGATGGCCACGGCCTTCCAACAGTTCTGGAGTGAGCGTCGCAGCATCGCCGGCAGCATCGTGCGCCGGATCGTCGACCCGGCCACACCCGATCGGGAGATCGGCCGGATCCTGGACAACATTCTGGGGCCCATCTACTACCGCCTACTCCTTTCCGGAGACCCGATCGACGACGAATACTTGTGGGACCTCATCGTCGAAGTTCCCTGGGATACCGAAGAACAAGAGAACAGAGAGACAACCATATGAAAAGGATGATCATGAAAACACAAGAACACATCGTTGCTGTCGTCGAACCGACCCGTGATGGGGAAGCGACGCTCGATATCGCTCAAGAGGTCGTCAGGAGGGGAGGGCGAGCCACCGTCGTCGTGCTCGTCACTCGCAAGACGATGAGCGACATCCGTGCCTTCGCCGATTCTGAGAGTCTCACGGTTCCCGACGCAAGCGAGATCTACTTCGAGCGGTTGGCAGCGACCTACGCGTCGCGCGTCGGCAGTCCCGACACGGCGGCCGTCGTCACCGAGAGTGCATCTTCGAGTCGAGTGGTGTTCGAGACCGCGGCAAGTGCCCGACCGACGTCCATCGTCATGCCCCAGAGATTGGCCAACCGTCGTGGCTGGCGGGCGTCTATCGCTCGATCTCAGGTTCCGGTCCTGATCGCACCTCCGAGTATTGCCGCTGCTTGAAGCACACATCGATGGATGACGACGTCGCCGTCGCACGCGTGGTAGGTCCCGCGTGTCACGGCGGCGTTGTTCAACATCGGCAAGGTGCAGCGCTGTCACGGTGCTCTGATCTGACTCCTTGGTGTGTAACGATGGGTTGTGCTCGCGATGTGCACCGCCACGGGTCCGAGAACGGCGAGGCTGAAGACGACCGCCGTGGCGAGCGGTGCCAACTGCGGTTCCAGTCCTGCCTCGACCCCGAGTTCGGCGATGATGATCGAGAACTCGCCGCGTGCGATGAGCAAAGCACCGGCTCGCAGACGACCCCCGGTGCTCGCTCCGAAGCGTTTTCCTGAAACCCAACCGGTGACGAGTTTCCCGACGATGGCTACCACCACGAGCACCAGCGCCGGCAAGAGAACAGGCGGGATCGTTGACGGGTCGACCTGCAGCCCGAAGAACACGAAGAAGATCGCCCCGAACAGGTCCCGCAACGGGCCAAGAAGCCGGTCGGCGCGCCGAGCCGCCTCTCCGGAGATAGCCAGTCCAACGAGGAATGCCCCGACGGCTGCCGATACGCCGACCTGTTCGGCTACTCCTGCGACGAGCAGGACCATTCCCAAGAGACCAAGCAGGACGGACTCGTCCGATTGAGTGAACACCAGACGGCTCAGGTGAGCGCCGAATCGTTTCGCCACCATCAACACGGCACCGACGACGGCGACGGCCCCGAGGATCGACCACGCCAGCCCACCGGTACTCGTGCCGAGCACGAGAGCGGCAGCCACACCCAGGTAGACGGCCATCACGAGGTCTTCGATGACCAGGATCGAGAGCACCGCGGGTGTCTCGCGGTTGCCAAGCCATCCGAGGTCTCGCATCAGCTTCGCCGCGATCCCCGACGACGAGATGTACGTGACGCCACCCAGAAGGAATGCGGCTGTGAGCGACCAGCCGAGCGCCCACCCCGCGATGAACCCGGGCACGAAATTCAGCGCCAAGTCGATCGTTCCCGACACGTGGGCCCGCTTGACGCCAGCGGTGAGCTCATCAACCGAGTACTCGACTCCCAGCAGGAACAGCAGCAGGATCGCTCCGAGTTCGGCTCCGGCGTCGATGAACTCGCGACTCACGTCGAGAGAGAAGATGCCGTGTTCGCTGAGGATGAGACCCT
>JAOZMA010000151.1:2235-5897 GCA_029934555.1 Acidimicrobiia bacterium
AGATAGAGCGGAACCGGCGAGAAGGAGAATCGTGATGCCAGCCTGGCCAGGATGGTCAGAGAGATCATCACCGCTCCGAGCTCGAGTAGGAACGCGCCCCTCATCTACGCTTCGGACTGGAGGATGAGAGCCGCAGAAGCGAGAGCGTCGACGGTTCCGACCGCCACAACGACATCGCCCGCGTTGAACACGAACTCGGGGCCCGGCGACGGAATCGCAGCGCCTTCCCGAATGACGGTGACCACGGACACACCCGTCTGAGCCCGCAGCTCCGTGTCGCCCAATCGGCGCTCGACGTACCGGGTTCCGGCTTCGATCGGTAACCAATCGACGGCGATGCCACCGGCCGCTTCCCGGAGATGCGACAGCTCGTGGGAGAACGCCGACCCTCCGAAAAGCTCCGAGAGCGTCGCAGCCTCGGTCACGGTCATCTCCAGAGAGGCTGCCGTCAAGTCAGGATCGTCGGCGTGACTGATGAAGAGCTCGAGACCCCCCTTCTGTCGATGGATCACCCCGATCCGCGGGCCATCGGCGGTGGCGAACTCCAATCGCAATCCGATTCCAGGCAGCGGTGTTCGGACCACCTTCACCTCGTATGGTCTACTCATCGAGCCTCCTTCTGCTGGTCACGGGATAACGGCAAGCGGCACGGGGGAGTGGCGAGCGAGATAGGAAGCAGTGCCACCGAGTCCGCGGAACTGGCCTTCGCCCCGCGAGCCAATGACGATCAGTCCGGCCTGATCGCCCGTGGCGTTGTCGACGAGAGCGACACGTGGATCGCAATGAGCGATGGCGATGGTGTATTCCACGTTGAGAGCGCGGAACTCTCCGAGCGCTTCTTCGGTATCGGATCTGACCTGGTCATCGATGCGATCGACGTGCCCCGGCGGTCGTTCACAACCCGGAGAAGCACAGCGAACGATCGTGGCCGGTACACCCAGATCCGCGCAGAACCTGGCCGCCCATGAGAGAACAGGCCGAGCGGCAGGTGAACAATCCACGCCCACAACGACCCGGTTCAGGGCCTGTGGATCAGCAGGCGCCCGGCGTGGCACGATGACGAGCGGTCGGTCGGTGGTGAACAGAAGGCGTCGGCTGATAGAGCCGAGCAGCAACCCGGACAGTGGCCCGAGCCCTCGAGTTCCGACAACGAGCATCGAAGCCCCCATCTCGTCGGCAGTACCGAGGAGCACGTCGGCGATCGGTCCGTGAACGGCCGTGACATCGGTGTCGTTGAGTCCGTCTTCACGGAGGGACTGAGCCATGATCTCCGCCACGTGGGCGTTCATCTCGACGACGTGCTCGTCGACGCCGTCTACGTAGGGCGGTGGTATCTCGGCCCATGCTGCCACCGCTTCAACGGGTGCCTCGAGGCGGCGCCCGAGTTCGGTGGCCCATGCCGCTGCCGTGTTGGCATTCGGGGATCCGTCAACGCCGACCAGGATCGTGTTCTGTGTGCGTTCGGTCATGTGGACCTCCATTCGACGGTCTCGGGTCAGAGTCGTGTCGGCCGAATCACGGAACGATCCGACGTGCATGAAGGGGCGTGGCATGAGTTGTTCTCCTTTCGCATCATCCGGCGTGACCAGATCTCCGCTCCGGCGACGGTGACGACCAACGCAGCGGCGACGAGGGCGAGGACGGATCCATCCGGCGGGACGAGTCCGAGCATCGTGCGGAGTCCTGGGACGGTGATCGTGAGAATCTGGAGTGCGACGCTGGCGACGATGATGATGTTGAGCGTCCGATTCGGAAGGGACTTGCTTGTGATCCGGCGGGCCGGGTAGACGAAGGCAAGCTGGGCGAGGGACTCGTAGAGGAACACCGCGGTCTGCGTGGTGCTCCCCGAGAACGCAAGGGCGGGCAGCGAGAAGAACAGCAACACGCCCATCCCGGCCTTGAGCGAACCGGTGGTCAGGATGAAGCGGACACCGGATCGGGTGAGAAGCGGGGCCGACGGTGAACGAGGCCGCTGTTCCATCATTCCTGGGTTTCGGTCCATTCCGAGGGCGAGCGCTGGTGGCCCGTCGGCGATGATGTTGATCCACAGGAGCTGAACGGCGAGGAGAGGGACGAGGAGATTGCCGAAGTCGTCCCGTAGATCGAGTGCGGCGGCACCGATCACGCCGATCGCGATCAGCAGCACAAGTGCCACGTTGGTCGAGAACAGGAACCGGATGAACTTGAGGATGTTGGCATAGATGCTGCGGCCTTCATCGATCGCGGCCGTGATCGTGGCGAAGTTGTCGTCGAGGAGCACCAGATCGGCGACCTCGCGGGTCACGTCACTTCCCCGCTGCCCCATGGCGACGCCGATATCTGCTCGTTTCAGCGCCGGTGCGTCGTTGACACCATCTCCGGTCATGGCCACGATCTCGCCGTTCGCCTTGTGGGCTTCAACCAACGCGAGTTTGTGCTCGGGGCTGACCCGGGCGAAGACGCCAACGTCGCGTACGCTCTGAGCCAGTTGATCACCGTTCATTCGGTCGATCTGGTCTCCGGTCACCACGGTGTCCGCGGGGATCCCGACGGCTCGGGCGATCGCTCTGGCGGTGGAGGGGTGGTCGCCGGTGATCATCTGGACGCGGATGCCGGCACTCTGGGTAGCGTCGATGGCGCCCGGTACCTCGGCTCTCGGGGGATCCCACAGGGAGACGGTTCCGAGCCAATCGACATCGGTCTCAGCGTTGCCGGGTGCCCACGCCAACCCGAGCACCCGGTAGCCGTCTGCTGCAGCGTCGTTGATCTTCGCGATCCAGGCCGATCGTTCCTCGGACGTGAGGATGCTGCGTTCCAGTAGCACTTCGGGTGCACCCTTGAGGTATGAGACCGCTCTGTCGTCCTCGAGCACCGTCACCCGCATGAACTTCCACGCCGAGTCGAAAGGACGGACCGACTCGCGTGGGAAGCGGATGCGGGCCGCGGCAGGATCGACTCCATGGTCTGCTGCGTAGCGGTAGAGGCCGACTTCGAGGGGGTCGCCCGAGCCGCAGTCGGGCTCCGCGTCCGAGGGCAACACCATCGCGAGAATTGCGCGCTCGTCATCCGGCGAGTCCAGGGCTCGAACGGTCATCGTATTCTCGGTGAGTGTCCCGGTCTTGTCGGTGGCGATCACGGTCACCGAACCGAGCGTCTCTACCGCAGCGAGCCGTCGAACAACTGCCTTGCGTGATGCCATCCGTTCGGTGCCGAGAGCGAGGGTCAGGGTCAGGACCGCCGGCAGGCCCTCAGGTACGGCGGCGACCGCGACCGCAACTGCGAACAGCAGCGCTTCGTCGAATCGGTCGATTCCTTCGATCCCGACACCGGCCACCACCAGCACCACAGCGAGGGCGGCGACCCAGCGGGCGATGCGATGGCCGAAGTGTGTCAGTCGGCGTTCGAGAGGTGTGCCCTCAACCTCGACGTCTGCCAGCATGCCGGCGATCCGACCCATCGCGGACTCGGGTCCGGTTCTGGTCACCACGATCCACGCCAGACCACGAACTGCCAACGTGCCCGAGTAGAGATCATCACCAACGGCGTGTTCAATCGGTACGGATTCGCCGGTCAACATCGACTCATCCACCATCAAGCCTTGCTCGCTGGTGAGATCCCCATCGGCGGGAATCCGGTCACCGGACTCCACGCGCACCAGGTCTCCCGGGACCAATTGGGCGGCC
>JAOZMA010000152.1 GCA_029934555.1 Acidimicrobiia bacterium
ACCAGGCCCATCGCTTGCATGAAGGCGTAGGCCGTTGTGGGTCCGACGAACGAGAAACCACGGCGTTTCAGATCCTTCGCCAGAGCTACAGACTCGGGGGTCGTGGCATCCCAGGTCGGTGGGCACGGGTCCGGTTCGAACGACCAGATGAGGGCACCCAGCGAACCGAACTCGTCGATGACCTCGATCGAGCGCTGAGCGTTGTTAATCGTTGACCTGATCTTTCCCTGGTGTCGCACGATGCCGGCGTCGTTGAGCATCCGGGATACGTCGTCCTCCCCGAAGAGTGCCACCTGTTGGATGTCGAACCCGGCAAACGCTTCCCGGAACGCCGGCCGTTTCCGGAGGATCGTGATCCACGAGAGCCCGGACTGGAAACCCTCGAGACTCAGCTTCTCGAACAGGCGATGATCATCATCGACCGGACGACCCCACTCCTCGTCGTGATAGGCCACGTAGTCGGGTGTCCCGTTTCCCCAGCTACATCGAGCCACGCCGTCACTGCCTGTGCCGATCTGATCCATGGACACCGACGCTACCCGACGTCGGGCTCCTCTTCTAGCCCGAGTGCTCGTCGTTGGGCGGCACGGCTGTGACGAAGGACCACTTCGACTAGCTCCTGGGCATAGTCGGGGTCCATGCCACCGTCCTCCGCCTCTTCGCGCATCTCTGCGATCAGCTCCGCTTCTCTCTCCGGAGATCTCATCGCAAGGTCTCGCTGCGCCTTGAGCCGACCGATATCGACCGAATTCCGCAAGCGTCTGCTCAGCAGTCGGATCACCTGACGGTCGATGCGGTCGATCTCGTCACGCATCGACGGGATGCCGAGAGCATCCATGAGTCTCGTGAAGCACTCCGGGTCGAGATGGGACCCGTTTCCGGCAAGAGCGTTGGCAGGATCGGGGTGGAACGGAACGACCAGCCCATCGGCACCAGCGCTCCGTGCTGCAAGTGCCAGGGGCCGGACGAGCTCCGGATGACCGGCAGCCGACGACGGATCCACGATCACAGGAAGATGTGACATCCGCTGCACGGTCGGAATCGCTGTGATGTCGATCGTATCAGATGTCCGCGGATCGAAGCCCCTGCTCCCTCGTTCACAGAGGATCAACTCGCTGTTGCCGGCATCGAGCACGTACTCAGCGGCCAGGAGCAACTCGTCGATCGTTGCCGACGGTCCCCGGTGGAGGATGACCGGCCGATCGGCCTCGCCCACGGCACGGAGAAGCACGAAGTTCTGCATGTTGTCCGGACCGACCTCGATCACGTCGACGTGTGCTGCGGCGAGTTCGACATGGTCCGGTTCGAGCACCTCGGTGCTTACCGGCATCCTTGTCTCTCGTCCTGCGTGCTCCAGCATCCAGAGCGCATCAGGACCGAGGCCCCGGTACTGATAGGGAGATGAGCCCGCCAGGAACGTGCCGGCCCGCAGGATCGATCCTCCGTTATCCGCCACGATACGAGCGGCGGCCAGGATCTGTTCCTTGCTCTCGACGGCGACGGGTCCGGCCACGACCGGGTATGAGCCGTCGCCGAACTTGACGGCCCTGACAGAGACGATCGTCGTCTCGATGCCTGGGCGTCGATGGCTCTTGAGGATGGGTTTTTCTGACATGATTCCTCCATTCGGAGGGCTCCGGATACCACAAGACCCGGAGCCTTGGCTCCGGGTCGTCGTGGGGGTGTGTTGGTGTGTGTTGCCGCTACCGCCGTATCACGTCGATCCGGGCACAAGGCCCGGTAAACAGATACGTAAATCGATAGCTAGCGGTCACGAAGAGGAGGGTAACGGTTCACAGACCACCAGTAAAGCGCGCTTCTCGGTTCTTGCGTAGATAGTGGCGGCGGCGGGCTTCCGATACTTACGCAAGAACGGTGAGAGCGGCGTGTGCGAGGATCGGCGCTGCGGGCTCGAATCGGGCGAACCGATCATCCTCCGTCTGCCCTGATGCGTACCGGGAGTAGATCTGCTCGATAATCACGGCGACACGGAAGAGAGCGAGACCTTCGTAGTACGGGGCTCGGTGGACATCGAATCCTGTGGCTTCTGCATATCGGTCGGCAACCTCGCGCTTGCCCATCACCGGGGCCAGAGGAACGCCGTAGCCGGCCAGCACACCGTACGACGGTGCGTCCGGATCAACCCAGTACGCCATCAACGTGCCCAGGTCAACGAGCGGATCACCCCGGGTCGCCATATCCCAGTCGAACACGGCCACGAGGGAACCGGCCGCATCGACCATCGTGTTGTCGAGCTTGTAGTCGTTGTGGAGCAGAACGGTCGCCTGGGGTTCCGGGATCGTCGTCGAAAGGATCTCCGCTGCACGATCCATGTCGGTCACCTCCCGTGTCTTCGCCGCGTCCCAGCGGCGCAACCAACCATCCACCTGTCTCGAGACGAACCCGTCGGGTCGACCCAGATCACCGAGTCCCACTCCGTCGGGATCGACCTGATGAAGGGCGGAGAGACCATCGACAACGTTCTCCGTCACAAGCCTCTGGATCCCCTCATCGGCACCGATCTCAGCGGGCCAGTTCAATCGAACGACAAGGCCTTCCCTGCGTTCCATCACGAAGAACGGCTTCCCCATGATCTCGGGATCGTCGCAGTAGTGATACGTCCTCGGGGCGGGCGGATACGCCTCCCAGAGTCGAGACAAGACTCCGTACTCCCGCTCCATGTCGTGCCCACCCTTGGCCACCGAGCCGAGGGGCGCGCGACGCAGCACCAACTCGATGTCCTCGGTGCGGGCGAGATACGTGAGGTTCGCCGCTCCGCCGGGGAACTGGAGAAACTCGATGGGGCCGGAACCGACGATGTCGCCAATGTGCTCTCTGAGGTACCCGGCAACGCGTTCCTCATCGAACCGTTCGTCAGTACGGATCGGAGCCGTATCGCTCACGCAACAGCACCCCAGACCACGATCACCAGGGCGAGGACGCCGGCGAACGGCAGCAGCACCTCGATGATGTCTCTCGTACGGCCGACAAGCCTCCGCTCAGGATGCGTGCCCAACTCACGTGCAGCGATCGTCGCCATGCCCCCGATCGCGAGGATCGATCCAACGACCAGCACCGCTTTGTCGATTCCAGCCGACACGCCGAAGTCACCGAGAACCAGGACGTCGACCGCTATCGCCAGGAACACGCCGGCCAGGTACCCGTTCGTGGCCGTGAAGAACTTCATCGCTCTGTCCTGGTCGGAGCGGAGACGATTCGCACCCGTGATCAGCCATGTACCGAGCACCACAACAGAAGCGAGGTATATCCACCCGATCCACGGGATGAGCAGAAGCGAAATACCGACGGTCACGAAGCTGTGGAACAGGATGTGATCGGCCGTCATCTTGACGCCGACGACACCGGGGAGCATCGGCACGCCGGCCGCCTGATAGTCCTCGTTGTAGCGAATGGCGAGCGCCCAGAAGTGAGCGGGAGTCCAGAAGAACACGATGGCGAAGAGGACCCACGTCGGCACCGCCAGCGAACCCGTGACCGCTGCCCAGCCAACGAGCGGAGGGACCGCACCGGCCGCACCGCCGATCACGATGTTCTGCGTGGTGGATCGCTTGAGCAGCATCGTGTAGACGAACACGTAGAAGAGAAGGCCGACCGTGGAGAGCGAGGCGGCCAGGAGGTTCGTGGTCGCCAGCAGCCATACGAAGCCGAGCACGCCGAGCGCTACCCCGAAACCCACGGCTGCACCGTGGCTCATTCGCTCGGTTGGCAGCGGCCGCCCCCGTGTCCGGTTCATCAATCGATCCAGGTCGGCGTCCATCACCTGATTGATGACGTTCGCACCTGCGGCAGACAGCGTTCCGCCGATGAGAGTCGCGACGACGAGCCACCAACCCGGCCACCCCCGGGCGGCGAGGACCATCGCCGGCAGCGTGGTGACGAGCAGCAGCTCGATGATGCGCGGCTTTGTGAGTCGCACGTAGTCGAGGAACGTCGCCCCTCCCTCCGGCCGCTGTGGGTCCGTAATCCGGACGGACTCGTTCACGCAGTCCGCTCGGCGAGGAGTTCAGCAGCAGTCCGTTCACCGAGCAATGAGACGCCGAATATCAGATAGACGATCCAGATCGTGTCGGCGATCGCGAGATGGATCACCTGGGTCTCAAGCGGAGCGGCAAGCAGAACATTGACAAGGCCAACGACGAGTTGGAGGACGATCAGTGCTCCAACGGCGGTCCCGAGATGCTTCGTTCGATCGGTCGCCGTCGCACCGAGACGCATCACGAGGTACGCCACGCCGAAACCGATAGCGATGGCGACGAGTGGATGGAGAACCCGAACCTGGAGCAACCACGGAGCGTCGCCGGAAAGCTCGTCCGTCACACCCGAGAGAAAGCTCTCTGCCGGGTAGAGCGAGTCGGCAAGAGCATTCAGCGCCCCGATCGCTCCGATGAGTAAGAGGCCAACAGCTCCGAGAATGAGGCTTCGTTTCGAACGCGCGTCGATCGGTTTCGTCGGACCCGGATTGCCCGAGGACCACCACGCCGTGAGCGTCAACGCCCCCACAAGGATGTAGGTGTTGAGGAGATGAATCGGCACAACGATCATCCGGCCGATCGACGCGTCCTGGTCGACCCAACCGAAGACGATCAGCAGAGCGCCGAGGAGAGACTCAAAGAGCAGAAGGGCCAGCGAGAACGCGGCCGCAGTTCGTACCCGGTTGCCCTTCTCGTACAGACGGACAGCGAAGACGAACAGAGCGATAACGCCGAAGACTGCCAGGGCGCTGGTGATCCTGTGACCGAACTCGATCATCGTCTCGACTCCCGGATTCGCCGGGATGAGCCGATCGGTGCACATAGGCCACGACTCCCCGCAACCATCTCCTGAGCCGGTCGCCCGTACGATCGCGCCACCGAGAACCACGCCCACGTTGAAGATGAGCACCGACCACGCGAGTACCCGATACTTCCGGCGACTGGGGGTCAGGGACTCCTTCACGGGCCGGAGCATACCGATGCCCCGACGGACACCCCAATGCGATTCTGCGATCCTGTGCGTGTCACATGGGGTACGATTCGACCATGAAGAAACTCATCATTGGACTCTTGATCCTGGCCGCCGCTGCCGGTCTCGGCATCATCGCATACCGCACGATGACGGTCGAAGTCCCTATCGAAGATCAGAACTGACATCTCTCAGCCGGGCCTCAACATCCGGGTCTTCGGTACCGGTCGCCGGGTAGCGGCACTCCACGGTTTCACCCTGACTGGAGAACAGTTCTCCCCCCTAGAGACTCGGTCCATTCAACTGCACGCTCCCGACCTGCCCGGTCATGGGAAGACCGAGGTCGACCCAGTCGATGTCGCGACAACGGTGTCCACACTGGGGAGTTGGCTGGAAGCGTTCGACGAACCGGTCGCTCTGCTGGGTTACTCCCAGGGAGGCCGCATGGCGCTCCTCGTCGCGCTCGAGTATCCGAATCTCGTCGATCGGTTGATCCTCGTGTCAGCATCGTCCGGCGTGAGGGATGAAGCCGATCGAGAGGCTCGTCGCATACGGGACGGGGCCCTCGCCGATCGTATCGAAACGATCGGTCTCGATGCGTTCCTTGACGAATGGTTGGCTGGTCCCGTCGCCGGAACGTCCCATCTCGGCAATGAGGTGCAGAGAGCCGATCGGATGGTTCGCAGCGAGAACACCGCAGTTGGCCTTGCCTCCGCTCTCCGCGGACTCGGTCAAGGCAGCCAGCCATTCGTGGGCGATCGGCTCTCTCAACTGGAGATGCCCGTCCTCACCATCTCGGGAGCACGAGACGAGAAGTACACGCGCCTGGCGGCCGAGATCGCCGGATCAGTCCCCGACGGCCGCCACATCTCGATCCCAGAAGCAGGCCACAACGTGATCCTGGAAGCGCCGGATGA
>JAOZMA010000004.1 GCA_029934555.1 Acidimicrobiia bacterium
GATCAATGTTGCGCTCTTCGAGGTAGCGGTTGTAGCGCATCCATCCGTCTGAATCTTTGACGAGACGTATCTTGCCTGCGGTAGATTGAATGGTGAGGTCCCCATTGTCATGGCGCACCGTCTCTCGCAAGACCTCGTCAGATGGTCCGTGGAAGGGACTTTCCGTGCTTCCTTGAATCTTGTCGTCGTGGTTTGTCATACTTCCACTTTACGCCTTACAGCGTGCTCACCCGTGATTAGCCGTGTGCACACCTCCCATCCATAACGAGGCACCTATGGACGCTCCCAAGTGAATCCGGATATGGAGGCGGGTGGTCGTTCGATCGAGAGTCCGCCGTGCGCGGTAGTCGTTCGCTGCCGGTGGAGTACGTGGGCGAGACCGGCGTCCGGTGACCAGTGCATTATCCGTCAGGTTCCAGCGATGGCTCCAGGATCACGACGGCGGTCTCTGCTGACCGGAGCGCCGCGTACGCGTCCAAGTTCGTGTCGATTTCGCTCCACCGTTCCCACAGCCGCGACCGCTCCTTTCCCTCTGCAGCCCGTCCTCTGACCGTGCGTCGACCGTCCACAAGATCGATGCTGACTACGGGATGCGCCTGAAGGTTGAGCCACCATGCAGGCTCACCATCGGCCCAACCGTTCATCGCCATGGTCACTACGTTCGGACCATCCTCGAAATAGCCGAGGATCACGCTCCGTTCCTGGCCCGTACGGCGCCCGGTGGTCGTGAGGCGCATCATTCCCCAGCGACCCGCCTTCGCACGCCGCAGTCCGACTCGTCCACCGCTAACGCGATACAAGAAGCGGTGCATAGACCAGAACATGCGAACGAACCACCGGGGAGGAAGCCACGCTCGACTGTTGCGTTCATTGGACATCAGACGTTCCTCCATATGCCGGTCGGCCAAGGCTAGATGACGACCCGCTTGCCGGAACCCGCTTCAACGCTGACCGGTCCGACCCGCCCACCAACGCGATCACACCACCCGTATCGAAGAATGCGGACTCGCATACTCGGGGATCCAGTCGGGTGCGTCAGATCCCGAGCGGGGGCCGTCGGTCTGCCCAGGGTTGCGCTCTCTCGAGCTGTCCGGCGAGGGAGAACAATGTCTCCTCCGCTCCGAGCCGAGCGAGGAAGTGTGAACCGACCGGGAGCCCGTCGCTCGTCCAGTGGAGGGGAACCGACATCGCCGGCAGTCCGGCGAAGTTCCCGAGCGGTGTGAACGCGACGTAGCGGAAGATCATCTCGACGAACTCGTCCCACGGCAAGCTCTGATCGATCCGACCAAGTGGCACAGGTGGTGATCCGAGCACCGGTGTAAGGAACAGGTCATGGTCGACCATGAACGTTCCGGTCTGGTGGGCGATTGCCTGCAATGCAGCTTCTGCCTCGAGGAGGTCGACTTGTGACCTTGATCCGGAGCGTTCGGCGAGCGCGAACGTGAACGGTTCGAAGGCAGGCTTCCCTGAATCGCGCTGGTCGAAGCGGCTGATCAGGCGCATGGTCCTTCGATCGCCCGCGTAGCGGCGGACGTGGCCGAGGGACGGTTTGAGATCGGTCGCTCCATCGAGCACGAGACCGAACCCGGTCGCGGCGAGGGCAGCCCATAACTCGATGAACGCATCGGCGAGCACCGTGCCATCGACGTCGGGTTCGGCCTCCACGACGTCGTGACCGAGGTGTTCGAGGAGTTTGGCCGTCTCGAGTACGGCGGCCTCACACTCGGGGTGGACCCGGTCGCCTCGGAAATCCTTCGTGCTGAACGCGATCTTGAGTCGATCGGGATCCCGATCGACAGCCTCGGCGAACGGTGCCGAAGGGGGCGGAGCCCAGTATCGATCCCCGGGGACGGGGCCGTGGACGGCATCGAGGAACGCTGCGCTGTCCCGCACCGTTCGGGTCAGGGCGTGTTCCACGGACAGGTAGTCGATCGATGATCCGGGCCGTCTCGGGTTCCGGCCTCGCGACGGCTTGAGGCCGAAGATGCCGGTAGCCGACGCTGGGATCCGGATCGAGCCGCCACCATCGCTGCCCTGAGCGAGTGGCACGATCCCGGCAGCGACGGCCGCAGCTGCACCGCCGCTGGAACCTCCCGCCGACCGGGTGAGATCCCACGGGTTCCTCGTTGGGCCGTGAAGCGCCGGTTCCGTCGTCGGCAGCAGACCGAACTCGGGCGTGTTGGTTCGGCCGAGATCGATGAATCCGGCACGTCTGATGCGGTCGATGAACTCGGACGTCGTGTCCCCGACGTAGTTCCGGAAGAAGACCGACCCGAACGTGACGGGCATCCCACGATCGACCACGAGATCTTTGATCAGGATGGGGACGCCAGCGAACGGGCCGGTCTGGTCCCCGGCTTCGGCTTCGCTGCGAGCATCATCCAGCCGATCCCAGATCACGGCGTTCACCGCAGGATTGACCTCGTCCATCCGCGACGAAGCAGCTTCGACGAGTTCAAGAGGATGCACCTCACCTTGCTCGACGAGCTGTGCGAGACCGACCGCGTCGAAAGATCCGTACTCCGTGAATGGTTCCATGAGCGCAATCTATCGCATCTATCCGGAGGGGAGATCCGTGGTCGCTGCTAAACGGCGACGAGCCTATCGTGTGGTGTTCCCTCTCCACGAAGGCGAACATGACGACCCCACCATCAGAAATCTCGAAGCGAGCCCTCGGCGTGGCCGAATCAGCGACCCTGGCGATCAGTTCAAAGGCGAAGGCGCTGCGCGCTGCCGGTGAGCCGGTGATCAGCTTCGGAGCAGGAGAACCGGACTTTCCGACGCCCTCCTACATCGTTGATGCCGCGCGTATTGCTGTCGATGATCCAACAACCCACCGATACACCCCTGCTGCCGGGCTTCCAGCGTTGCGCGAAGCGGTGGCTGCCAAGACGGTCCGCGACTCGGGCTTCCCCGTTGACCCGTCGCAGGTGATGATCACCAACGGCGGCAAGCAGGCCGTGTACCTCGCCCTCCAGGCGATCATCGATCCCGGTGACGAAGTGCTGCTCCCGGCCCCGTACTGGGTGACCTACCCCGAGGCGATCCGACTCGCCGACGGTGTACCGATCGAGGTGCCGACAACGGACGAGGCCGGGTTCCAGGTGACCGTCGAGCAACTCGAGTCGGCGACGACGAACCGCACCAAGGCGCTCATCTTCGTCTCTCCATCGAATCCGACCGGCGCTGTCTACAGCCGGGAACGGATGGCCGAGATCGGGCGGTGGGCCGCAGATCGAGGGATCTGGATCATCACCGACGAGATCTACGAACACCTCACCTACGGCGATGCAACGTTCCATTCGATGCCGGCCGTCGCTCCGGAGGTCGCCGATCGAACGATCGTCGTCAACGGTGTGGCGAAGACGTTCGCCATGACCGGCTGGCGCGTCGGGTGGTTGATCGGACCCGGCGACGTGACCGCTGCGGCTATCCGTCTCCAGAGTCACATCTCCTCGAACGTGGCGAACGTCTCTCAACGTGCCGCGCTGGCCGCCGTTACCGGCCCGATGGATGCTGTTGAACAGATGCGCCTGGCATTCGACCGACGACGGCAGACGATGGTCCGGATGCTCAATGAGGTTCCAGGAGTCCAGTGCAGCGATCCGGGTGGCGCGTTCTATGCGTTCCCGAATCTCACGGGTCTCCTCGGTCGTGACATCGGGGGCAGAACGGTCGAGACGACGATGGATCTCGCGGCGCTTCTCCTCGACGAGATCAAGATCGCCGTGGTCCCGGGTGAAGCGTTCGGCGCCCCGGGATACGCCCGCCTGTCGTTCGCCCTCGGTGACGAGGACCTCGAAGAGGGACTGACAAGGTTGATCCGGTTGACTACCTGAGTCGATCGATCTCTTCGACGACCTTGTCCCACGCCGGGGTCGCCGGATCGATCAGATCGTTGTGTCCGACGCCCTCGAGTTCGTGATAGACGACCGTGTCGCCCTCATCGGCCGCACGCCCGGCGAACGAGCGACTGATCGCGGCAGGAACCCGATCGTCCTCGTCGCCATGGACGACGAGAAGCGGGACGCCGATCGGGAGGTTCCTGATCGGTGAAGCAGCCGCGTAGCGTTCCGGCGATTGCTCCGGGCTACGGCGTGCGAATGCGGTCACCGCATCGCCTCCGATACCCGCTCGATGGGCGGCCTCGAGGTCACCGATCGGTGCGAGCGCAACCACCGCTGAGATCGCAGGCTCGTTTGACCCCACGACGGCCTGCAGGGCGAGCTGACCACCGGAACCATGTCCGACAGCGATGACACGCTCGAGATCGAGTTCGTGACCTTCGGCGAAAGAGGAGAGGGATCGGATCGCGGTCGCCACGTCGGCCGTGGTCGCCATCCATCCTCCACCGCCGCCGACGCGGGCGAACTCCACGTTCCACGTCGCCCATCCACGTTCGGTCAGATCGACGGCAGCAGCATCGAGAAGGTCCCGTGCGATGGTGTTGCGCCAGAAACCGCCGTGAAGGAGAACAGCGACCGGGTGGGGACCGGCGCCATGGGGAATCCTGAGATCTCCCACGTGGTCCGGGTCCGGTCCATAGGTGATCGTCTCAACAGGCCAGGCCGCCCGTGCCACGAGGTGCCGAATGGCATCGCGGTAACCGGTGATGCCGCGCCCGAAGATGGTGGTCACACACACGTCGGAGACGACCGAGATCTGTCGCCACGGCTCCCGATCTCGCACGTTCGAGATGTGCACCTCGACGGTTGGGATACCGATCGCCTCGATCGCGTCCCGAATCGCATACGAGTAGTGGGTGAACGCGCCGGGGTTGATGACCACACCGTCGGCGTCGCGAGCTGCGTGGAGACGGTCGATGAGGTCGCCCTCGTGGTTCGACTGGTACGTTTCGACCGTCGCACCCAGGTCGGAGGCCCAGGACCGGCACATGTCTTCGAGTTCCTTGAGACTGGTCGAACCGTAGATCTCGGGTGAACGTGTTCCGATCAGGTTCAGATTGGGCCCATTGATGATGACGATTCGCATGCCCGCAGTTTGGGTCGGGGGAGCGGCAGATGCAAGCTGGAAAGTCAGCCGGTCGGATGATCGTCTGGTGGCAGCACTCGTGATCCGCAGCGGAACTCAGCCGCTGAACTCAGCCGCTGAACCAACCGCTGATCCACACGCCAATGCCGATCATCGCAGCGATGAGAAGCACAGCGCCGATCCAAATGGCGAGGGTTCGAAGCCCACATCCGAGAAACGCTTTGGCGTCGCCTGCGATCTTGTCAACTGTCGAATCGTCGTTGCTCATGACTCGCCACCCTAGTTCGATCAGATCGCCAGACACGTTCCCCATCGGGAATCGAGGATGGCTTGCAGGAGTCGACTCTTCGGGCCGCCGTCACCTGAACAAGGTCAGGCCGTGTGGGCCGGTGCGAGGGTCTCTGCGAGATCCAGCGTCTCCGCATCGAGCGTCGATTGCATGACGGTCGCCACACCGGCGAGCGCATCGATGAGGGCATCTGCCGTCGTCGAGACGTCGACTCCAGAAAGGACGTCGTCGAGCGCTCCCACCGTGGATGGATCCCACTCGATGTCGAGGGCTCCGTACACGGGTACGAGGACCTCGCGAATCGACGCGGCATCCCCGACGACCAACACGCCACCGACGTGCACCGCTCCCTTGGTGAGGCGTTGACCGATGCCGGCGAGCTTGATCGACCCGTCGTGATTCACGCTGAACTCCCCGGGGCAGTAC
Organism: Acidimicrobiia bacterium; assembly: GCA_029934555.1. Taxonomy (GTDB): domain Bacteria; phylum Actinomycetota; class Acidimicrobiia; order Spongiisociales; family UBA5794; genus JAHEEL01. The sequence continues at coordinate 5,708 of JAOZMA010000004.1, forward strand.
TCGCCGGGGATCTCACCGACCGACGCCGTGATTCCGATGCGGGCCAGGGCCGCAGTAACCAGCGCCCCCGTCTCAGCGAAACGATGCCGGATACCTCGGACCGGATCCGGGTCGGGCATCGTCCATGAGAAGGAGATGGTCTGCTCGTGGAACACGGCTGCACGACCTCCCGGCAGCCGGATGACCGGGGCGAAACCGTGTCGGCGAGCGAGTTCGGTCGCGTGTCCGAACTCCGGTGAGACGCGGTCTTGTCTCCCGAATGCGACAACACGCCCGGGAGCTGAGATCCTGAATGTTTCGGGGAGGGATCCGTCGCCGACACGGCGAAGCAGAGCGTCGGAGACCCCGGTGTCGAGGCCCTCGGAGTCGTCGTACCCCTGACGGATCACGGCGATCGTGCGTTCGGGCATCGGCCGAGCGTAGAGCGATGCACGCCGATATTCGCCGAACGGTGGCACACTTGGGGCGTGTTGAAGGCCCGATTGATGCTCATCGTCCTGGTGCTTGCCGTGACCGCCGCCGCGTGCGGTGAATCCGGACCGCTGGAACGCGTCGGCGAAGCGTCGGGTGGATGGGTCACAGCGGTGACCACGCCCACGACGATCGCCCCGCCGGTCGTGATCGAGGTCGGCAACGAAGACCTCGTTGGAGCGGGTGATGTGCTGTGGGCCAATGACGACATCGGTCCGGTCTCTCCAAGCAGCGACCCTCATACCGCGATCGCCGTTGTCTGGGATCGACAGCTCGGGAGTCGTTTCGTCCAGGCGAGCAGAGCTGAGATCGCCGCGGCGTTGCCGACGATCCAATTCCCCGAAGCGGTACCCGACGATGTGCGATGGGTGACGAGTCAACTGGTGTTCGACCCGGCCTCCGGATTGCTCGACGTTGACACATCAGCAGCGTTCGGCCTGTGGACGGTCGAGCCGTACACGGTGGAGAGCGGGCGACTCGCCGTACTCCGGGTCGGCTCGGCACCCGACGGAATCGGCGCTGCGAAGAGCGACGTCGTTCCGATCATCGTGCCAGATGGGCTGAGCCTCGGATGGACCGAGGCCGGACTCCGCTACGAACTGTTCTGCCGCGTCACGATTTCCGAGGCGGTCTGCAACGCGATCGTGGACTCGTTCGTTCCGCTCAACGGACTCCTCTCAGCATGAGACGGCTGGCAGGCATGCTGCTCGGCGTTGGTGTCATCTTCACCGCATGTTCGTCCGCAACTGTCTCGGTCCCCGACTACGCAGCGGGGGTAGAGGAACGGGCGACCGCCTACGGTGTCGAGTCGGATGACCTGGAAGAGCGACAGTTGGCGACCCTCGAAGACACGGTGACCCGACTCCAAGAAGAATTGGAAGGTCAAGCGCTCATCGACGCAGCGATCAGCGAGACGGCCCGGGAGTCCACGAAGCTGTTCTCAGGGATTTCCGACGCCCTCGATCGTTATGTGAAGGATCTCGACGCCATGACACCACCGGACGCGGTCGCCGAGGATCACGCCGCCTACATACGTGCGCTGGACTCGTCGCGGGCGGGTCTGGCATCGATTCTCGATGATCTCCCGGGCGCAACGTCGTTCGAACAGATGGATAAGGTCATCAACGGATCCGGATTCGCGGACGTCCAACAGCGCCTCGAGGCGGCATGCCGTGCCCTGGAGGCCGCTATCGAATCCCAGGGCCCGGATGTGGATCTCAGGTGTGAGGCCACGCGGTGATGAAACGATTCACAGAGACAGAGGGATGGAGCGGCGTCGGGCCTTCGAGACGCGGGTCGATGGCGGCTGTCGCCATCGTCGTCGTCCTCTTGTTGACATCGTGCACGTCGTCCGCCGATGAGGCTCAGACCACGTCGCCGGTTGTTGTCTCGACATCTCTGGTCGCCGGTTGCGCCGATGTGGTCGCAGCGACCATCGTTTCATCGGGGAATACCTACCGGTTGTCCGCGACGATCCTCAGCGCCGACACCGGGTGGGAGAAGTACGCCGATGCGTGGGAGGTGCGCGACCTCGATGGCACGGTCCTCGGCACCCGGATCCTCGCTCATCCCCATGTCGACGAGCAGCCGTTCACCCGTTCTCTCAATGATGTCGAGATTCCGGCAGGAGTGACGCACGTAGAGATCGCCGCACGCGATTCGGAGGCTGGTTTCTGCGGTGACACGGTGAGCGTCGCCGTTCCGGGACGCTGACGCCGGCTACAGACCGTCGATCTCCGGTTCTTCATCGGGTTCCTCGAGGACCCAGGGGCGGTCATCATTGCGCGGCGGGGCCGGAACCACCAGGACCGGCCGATCCGACTCGAGCATGACACGAGCCGACACGCTCTCCCACGCCTCCCGGTTGAAGATCGAGCGTGTCGCTCCGAGCACAACGATGTCGGCTTCGAGAGTGCCTGCGGTCTCTGAAATCGCAGCGGCGGCATCGGCACCCTCGACGAAGCGGATTTCAGACGGGATCTGCGCCGACTCGAGAGCGGCACGGATCGGCTCCACGGTCTTGCGGCCACGTTCGCTGAGATAGCCGGCAACGGCGTCCTCCTGCTCGTCTCCCGATGCCGTGCCGCGACCCTCCGAGGCATGAAGATCGTCGAGGAACGCTCGGGGAACCTCGATGACGGTCATCAATGTGACCCGCCCGTTCTGACCGAGGAGGTGGCGGGTGAAGTCAACGACCGGATCAGGGCTCAGGACACCCGATGTCGCGATGAGCATGTGCATGTGGTCATCCTAGGGTGATTGCACCAGCGAGATCACGGAGAGCGATCATGGAAGCAGAGACACTCAATGCAGTCACTTGGACGATTCCCAATGCTCTCTGTCTCGTCGGTTCACGCTCGGGCGAGGAGTGGAACGGGATGACGCAGTCCTGGATAACGCAAGTCTCGATGGACCCAGTTCTGATCGCCATCGGTGTCGATCGCAAAGCTGTGACCAACCGTCTCATCCGCGACGGCGGAGCGTTCTCCGTGAACCTCTGGGACCGTGAGGACACGCGGGTGTTCCGCTCCTTCTCGAAGCCCGCTGTGTACGAGAACTCGATGCTGAACGGGCGTCCTATCCATGAAGGTTCCACCGGCGTGCCGATCTTCGACGAGGCGGTCGCGTGGCTCGAGTGTCGTCTTTGGCAGACTGTGGAGTTCGACACGCACGACCTCTTCCTCGGAGAGGTCGTCGACGCAGGGTTCCGTGACGGCGGCCGCGAGATCCCGGTCGCGAGGATGGAGGACACGCGGATGAAGTACGGTGGCGTCCGTCGCGGCGGACACTGAACGGAGAGCATATGGAGATTCGATTCGATGATCAGGTAGTCCTTGTGACCGGCGGGAGCCGGGGGATCGGTGAGGCACTCGCCGCCGAGTTCCTCGCGTCCGGTGCTCGCGGTGTCGCCATCACGTCGCGTCGAGCCGAGAATCTTGTTGCGACGGCTGAACGCCTCGGAGAGTCGGATCGGTTGCTCCCGATAGAGGCTCGTGTCGACGATTCGGATGCCGCGGCCTCTGCGATCGCCGCCGTCATCGACCGGTTCGGTGGTTGTGACATCCTCATCAACAATGCCGGTACGAACCCGTCTGCCGGCCCGCTGACCGACGTGGACCTGGGTGCGATCGACAAGACCTGGGCGGTGAATCAGCGCGGTCCCCTGGTTTGGTCGCGTGAAGTGTGGCACCAGTCGATGCGCACTTCGGGCGGGGCGATCGTGAACGTCTCATCGGTCGGGGGGATGCAGCCCGGCACGGCTCTCGGGGCTTACAACGTTTCGAAGGCTGCGCTCATCCACCTCACCCGACAGTTGGCATTCGAGATGGCCCCGCAGGTGCGCGTCAACGCTGTGGCTCCATCGGTGGTGCGTACGAAGCTGTCGTCGATGCTCTGGGACGGGATGGAAGACCACACTGCTTCTCTGCATCCGCTGAAGCGGATCGGGGAGCCGGCCGACGTGGCCGCTGCCGTTGCGTTCCTGGCTTCCGGGGCGGCATCGTGGATCACGGGTGTCGTCTTGCCCGTGGATGGCGGCGTTACGGGAGCGAGTCCGGTTCCGGGGATGTGATCGCAGGATCGAATCCGGGTAGACCCGCTTCGAGCCACTCTTCGAAGGCCGCTTCGCTCTCGATGTCGTGCCCTCGCTCGGATGCGACCGAGTAACGGAAATTCAAGAAGTCGCAGTAGCCCTGGATCGGATCGGCATCGGGTCTGATGTCGGCGATGCGACGGGTGAAGGGCTCGAATCGTGTGATACGCCAGTGCATCGTCGCAACGGCCTTGCCGGTGACGGAGCCCTTCTCTCCTTTGTCCCCGTACTTGGCGTCGTGGTATCGGACGTCGCTGAGGATCTGTAGCGCCTGATTCTCGGATGCGTCGATCCCCGTCGATTCTCTGAGACGCTGGGAGTGGAACGTGCGACCGCCGACGCTCACCGAGATCCGGATCCGGCTCGACGACCCGGATGGGATCACGTCGACGTCGTCGATAGCGAAACCGAGGTCGTTCAAGCGGCCGACGCGTTCGCGGATCCGGAAACGTTCATGAGGGGCGATGACGAGGTCGGTGGTCAACTCCTGCCAGAGAGCGACGTAGCGCGCGGTGATGTCGTAGCCGATCTCCAGGTCGGCCGAATCGAGGCCGTAGCCCTGCGAGGCTGCGATATCGCCCATGTCGCCGGCGAGATTGAGCTGCATGATGTCGAGGTCCTCGAGGCGCTGACCATCGCTCAGGACGTCATAGAGGCGGGACGTCTCGGCATCGACCATGACCGCCTCGATCGCACCGGCGTCGTACCGGTAGAGAACGTTGGACAACGAACAGTCACCCCAGAAACAACCGGCGAGGTGGAGTTCAACGAGCAGGCCGGCGAAGGCGTCGAGCATCTGGGTGCGGCGGGCTCCGAAGCCGCCGCCGGAGACGAGTTCGCGATACGGGAAGGCGTAGTCGACGAAACGGGTGATGACGGCGCCGGAGCACTCCTGGTACGGGTCTGCCCACGGTCGGATGACGAGCCCAGCCGGGCGCGCGGAGCGTGTTGTGCGCTCAGACAAGGAGCGGAGGGTCTCGAACTCGTGGGTGGCCAGTCGAGAGGGAAGCTCCTTGATGGCGTACACACCCTGTTCGAACGCCACGAACACGACCGGGTGTCTGTGGATCCCCGTCGGCATCTCGACGAGGTGGGGGTCCTCCCATTCCAGGATCGGTCGATCCCACGGGAGTTCGAGGAAGTCGGGATTCCCGGGGCGGATGTGGAGTTGTGGTACCGGCATGCTGTGACGATAGAGCGCTACTACGGTTCTGGCTCATGGATCACGAACCGGCACGAATCAACGTCGACGCGGAATCAGTGACGATCACGTGGACCGACGGAGCTTCCACGACGATTACGGGTGACCGGTTGCGCTCGTCATGTCCGTGTGCGGAGTGCAGGGAGCATGAATCCAACACGCGTTCGATCATCCAGATCGGGAACCGCTCCTCGATCGCCGATGCGCAACTGATCGGCGGCTACGCCATCCGGTTCACCTTCGCCGATGGACACGCCGACGGCCTCTATCCCTACGGGATTCTCAGGGAGTTGGGCAGTACCAGTCCGTAGTGGTGCGTAGTCGGTTCTGCTCAGAGCTCAACGCTCACAGCTGGGGACTGGGGTCTGGCGTCTGGGGACTCTCTCGCTGTTCGTCTGCCCGCTGCTTCAGGACCGCCTTGATCTCGGCTATCCGCTCGACGATCTCCGAGCGCTCGTACGCGTCCTCGGCATCCAGCATCTCGTTGATCCTGTTGGAATAGGCTCCGGGATCGTTGAACCACCTCACCCCCCGGTAGCGGGCCTTCTCCGCCCATCCTTGGTCGATCGGACGGGCGTCGATCTGTGCGAGGCGGCGTTCAAGCGCCCCGAGTTCGTTCAGGAGGACCGGCAGGGAGCGGGACGCATCGTCGGCTTTCCGGACGTCGACTCTCAGATTCTCGCGTCGACGTTCGAGAGGGACCCGCCTGGGGTCGTCGGGTTCCAACGCGTCGATTCTCCCCGAGAGGGACATGATTTCGGCAAGCGCCTGGTCGATGGTGAGGTCATCAGTCATCCGTGGGGGACAGCGTACTCGGTGCCCGATCGGGGCCGGGGGAGCCATCGATTCTGTCGCATGGGAACCCCGTCGCGACCGGGTTTGTGATGGTTCCGCCCGTAGAACAAGACCCTCATGGTCAAGTGGAGACTTCGGCGAATCGCTCAACAGATAGGGTTTGCGGCTGATCCCTCAAGGTGAACTTGAGGTGACGTCGAATTACAAAATCGTCTTACGCACGCTGTGGTGTGTAAGAAAGCGGGCACCGACGCGACACGGTTCGCGACACGCCATTCGGAATTCTTGACCTATCATGACCGTCATGGAATCCCCTGGGACCCCACCGTCCTTCAGATCCTTCATGCTCGCTCCGCCGGCACCCTTCGGTGTGGCCGGAGGGTTCGTCTTCTGGTGGTGGTCTCTGACCCCGACGTTGCTGCCAAGGGAGTGGATGATCCAGGCCGCCATCAGCGCCCTCTCCGTCGCCGTCGGATACGGACTGGGCTCGGCGATAGGTGCCGGTGTCGGCTGGATCGGCAAGCGTTTCGACTGGTCCGGATTCGGTGGCGGCACCCGGCGTCTCGTTTGGCTGGTTGCCGGTGTCGCGGTGATCCTCTCGGTGGCCGGCAGCGGTGTCCTCTGGGTGGCATGGCAGAACGAGCAACGCGATCTTGTGGGGATGGACCATCTCACCATCTGGAACGCCGCTGAGATGGTTGGCCTCGCCGCGGTTGTGACCGTCGTCCTGATCATGATCGGACGACTCGTCGGTTACGGCATCGTTCGACTTGATGGCTTCCTTGCCCGATGGATTCCGACTGCGATCCGGGTGATAACGATCGGCGTACTCGTTGTGGTCGTCTCTGTAGTTCTGGCTCAAGATGTCGTGGGGAACGGCTTCATCGGATGGGCGAATTCCACCTATGGCGCGAGCAATACGGGGAGCGACCCGGGTGTTGTGCAACCCGCGAGCGAGCTCGTGTCAGGCGGCCAGGATTCGCTCATCTCATGGGAGTCCCTCGGGTGGCAAGGAAGGACGTTCACCGCCGGTGCTACGAAGGTCTCGGATCTCGATGCGTTCGCCGAACCCGGGTCGGAGGCTGTTGAACCGATTCGCGTCTACGCAGGCCTGCGATCCGCAGACTCGGACCCCGAGCGGGCCGCCCTCGTCGTTCAGGAGCTCGAGAGAACCAAGGCCGCGGACCGGGAGATCGTCGTTGTCGCTGGCACGACCGGGACCGGATTCATCGACCCCGAAGCCGCCACGGCGATCGAATACATCCACAACGGAGACACGGCCATCGCCGGGATGCAGTACTCGTATCTCCCGAGCTGGATCTCGTTCATGGTCGACAAGGAGAAGGCTGCAGCATCGGCCACGGTGATCTACCAAGCCGTCACGGCCTGGTGGTCACAGCTGCCGGAGGACGGACGACCCCGCCTCATCGTATTCGGCGAGAGCCTGGGCTCATACGGCTCGGAGTCATCGATCAATGGGACGAGCGTCGAGGCGTCGATGCGACGAATCGTCGAGGGTGCAGATGGTGTTCTCTGGGCGGGGCCTACGGAGCCGAATCCGGTGTGGGGACAGCTGATCGCCGCCCGCGAGCCGGGGACGCCGGTGTGGAGACCCGTCTATGACGGGGGAACGATGGCGAGGGTCGCGAATACCACCGACGAGATCGCCGCCGATGATGGTGGATGGGCTGTTCCGAGAGTCCTGCATCTGCATCATCCGTCCGACCCTGTGGGTTACTGGACGTGGGACACGCTCTGGAAGCGTCCCGACTGGACCAGGGATCCGATCGGCTACGACGTTTCGCCGAGAGTGGCGTGGTATCCGTTCGTCACGTTCTGGCAGGTCGTGGCCGATCTCATGGCAGGTTTCGATGCTCCCGCCGGCTACGGGCACAACTACAGCCCCCATCTTGCCCGTGCCTGGACGGCGGTCGCCCCGGCGGCTGGCTGGACCGTTGCCGATACGGCACGTCTCGAAGCGCACCTCATCGCCATCGCTCCGAGCGAGCCGGGCTGAGTTTCGGGGAACGACCGGCCTTGGTGAGGTTGGTTGGATCGCCGTGAGCTCCGGCCGTCACGGGTGGCGGCACCGGAACGCGCCTCCTCAAAGTCGCCGAGGACCATCTGCGCAGCTCGGTGGCCACCAAGGTGCAGGTCGACACTCTCGGCGAGTCGGTCGACCACGAGTCCTATGAACGGACCCGCGCCTCCTACCGGGGAACGGGGTTTCGCGACTCCGAGAGCGTGATGACCGACAATCCTGGGACGCCAGAGCGTCCAGAAGTCACTTCTGCAGTCAGAGGGGGACCGACCGAACGCAGGTTGAGGTGGTCCGCCGGACTTCGATGGTCGGAGGGTCGCGCATCTCACGACAGAGGGGAGCGTTGTCGAGCGCTGGGCGGAATCTTCTCCGCTAACATCTTGCAGCATGGAAGCCACCGGAAACAGAGTCCGAGATCAACGCCGACTCATCGCACTCCTTGCAGCACTCTCTGACTTGATACGCCAAGATACCGCCACCTTCGCTCCGGAATTCGCCGAAAGGGGTACGTGGGGTGATCTGGAGCTGCTCGCGCGTATCCACTTCGAATTCGACGGGGTAGCACGTCCGTCACAGCTTGTGGGATTGACGTACACGACCTCGGCGGGCGTGACCGGGAGCCTGCGCCGCCTCGAGAACGAGGGCTTGATCGTACGGGAGCGAATCGAGAACGACCGTCGTGTGCTGTTGGCGTCCATCACGGATGAGGGGCGAGAGAAGCTTCTTGCCGGGATTCCAGCGTTCGACGAAATCGCCGACAAGCGAGTCGGCAATCTCTCAGATGATGAATTCGACTGCCTCTTCGACTTCGTCCAACGGCAGTTCGAGATCTAGCCGAGGCACCTCGTTCGTGTCCATCCGGGCCGATCAGGATGAGCCGGGGGAGGAACCGATCATCGGCTGAGCGGTCCGTCTTGCTCGGGTGGAAGGTTCAGCGTCCGATGGGCGGATACGGTTCGCTCTTGCCGGAGTAGTCCTTCTGGAACTCCATGGATCCCTGCATCGCGTCGCTGCGAGCGAGGCGCCAGAGGAGGTAGGAGACCAGGCCAATGACGGGAATCAACACGATGACGATCGCCCAGATGACCACCTGATGCGTCTCCATCTTGTGGCGGTTTCGGATGAGATCGACCAGCCCGATCGCTACGAGCACGAGAAGGAGTACCGAGCCTGCTCCTGCGATCCAGATCATGTGTGAACCTCCAGCGTTGTTTTGTTTCCTGACCCGGATCGTAGTTGATTGGCGGTGCCGCGATCGTTCGGCGTCAAGAATGAGATCGAGCGCCGATCCGCACATGCGCTATCCGACGGTGTCTCAGGCGTTCGTGGATGCTCGGCGACCGACGGTCTAAGCCGAAGCTGCCTGGATGACCGCCGTGGCGCGTTCCGGGTCGACAGGGTTCGTTGCGATGCCGTCGATCTTCGTGTCCGAGCCGACGATCGCCCCATCTCCGATGGCGAGGATGTCTCGGATCGTGGCAGCATTGGCACCCGAACCGACGTAGACGGGGAGGTCGGATCGGTCCGCGACGGTCTTGAGGTCGTCGAGGCTTGTCGCTGCACCGGTGCCGGCGCCCGACACGATCACCGCATCGGCTCCGCCTCGTTCGACGAGATCATTCGTGGCGTCGATCAGCGTCAATCCGGCAGGAGGCGTTGCGTGTTTCACGAAGACGTCGGCCATGATGGCGACGTCCGGGCATAGCTCCCGCCGTGCGCGTGCAACCAGGGCGGCCGAGCCCACGATCGGGCCCTGGTCCGTGTACATGGTGCCCGACAGAACATTGATGCGGATGAATTGGGCTCCGGTAGCGGCTGCGACTGCGAGTGCGCCGAGCCCGTCGTTCCGCAGCACGTTCACACCGGTCGGAAGACCGACGGCTGCGACTTCCGAGACGGCACGGGACATGGCAGCGATCGTCACTTTGGGAGCGTCATCCGTGAAGAACGGTGCATCGCCGAAGTTCTCGACCATGATCCCTTCGAAGCCGGCTGCAGCGATCGCCCGTGCGTCAACGCGGGCACGATCAAGGATGGTGTCCATCGAACCGCCGTAGCCGGGGGCTCCCGGGAGAGGCTCGAGGTGGATCATGCCGATGAGGCGGGGGAGCGACACCGCTAGTCGACCCGGACGATCTCGAGGGCTCGTTCGGCTGACTCGCCGACGGCCTTCAGACCGGTCTGGGACGCATTCTGGCGTTGGACGACGATGCGGCACCAGTCGCCGGCCATCCCTCGGATGACCTGATCGGTGTCTTCAGGTCCGAAGCGCCATGCTGCGTACTTCGGACCCATGAGTTCGACGCGAATCCCCTCCTTGGGGAACGTCTCACCGGCTTCTTCGAACGCGAACTGGAGACTCTTGTGCCCGAGCCATGCGATATGGCGAAGTCTCACCGTGTCGGCCAACGGATCCTCTTCGTCTTCTTCGAGTTCGTCCTCCGGCAGCGGTGTGATCCGCTCGAGGATCGCAACCTTGATGTCGAGACCGTGTGCCCACGTCTCCATGAGACGCATCGTGGCGAAGCTCTTCGCGCTCATGTCCCCGTAGATCCACGGGATCCGATCCGTCGCGAGCATGCGCGAGAGGGCGTCCACGACGTCTGCCCGCCCATGGCGCCACCACTCGATGACCTCCTGGTGGCGCTGCCCGGTTCCCTCGGCGGGGCCCCTGGAGAACCACTCATCGATGTCCTTGATCTTCTCCGCTTTGATGCGGGATTCGCCCTCGGCGATGACCTCGGCGGCAAAGTTCTCGACGTAGGCGAGATAGCTCACCTGATCCTGGATCGTCCATCCGATGCCCGGTGTCTCCCACTTCCACTCGCGCGTCGACAGACTCTGAAGGAACTGGTCCAACTGCTGCTCTTCCGCGACGAGGTCTGAAAGTATCTCTCTCATGGGACGAGATTCTACTGCTGTTGCGGTTACTCCGATTGATGCCGGATCGGCCGATCCGCTCCGTTGAGATGGTCGATCAAGCAACGAAGGCGCCCAAGATGCCGCCGATCGAAGCGGAAGCGGAGCCTGGGGAGGTCGATCTGGTCGTCCGTTGCGATCTCGGCGCTGGTGGCGCCGATCTTCTCGATACGTCCGGTTCGGATGATGTCGGCGAATCGTTCGTTGAGTTCTTCGACCAGGGCATCGCTCGGCTCAGTGTTGAGACGCAGGATCAGATCTCCGTCCACGTACCGCTGAGAGTGGTACACCGCGTAGAACGAGCGGATCTCGTCGATCGCCTCGTTGAGATCCGTGGTCACTGTGAACAGATTCAGGTCATCAGACGCGATCAGCCCCTGCTCGACGAGGGTGTCGACCAAATGTAGCCACGGGTCCCAGTATCCGGTTCCTGGAGCCTCCAGCATGACCACCGGGTGCAGATCCGACTTGCCGGTCTGGATCAAGGTCAGGAGTTCGAAGGCCTCATCGAGTGTGCCGAACCCTCCGGGGAACAGTACGAAGGCGTCGGACTCCTTGACGAACGCGAGCTTGCGGGTGAAGAAGTACTTGTAGTTGATGAGCCGACTCTCATGGACCCACGGGTTCGCACCGGCCTCGAACGGGAGTCGCACATTGACGCCGAACGAGTAGTCGCTTCCTGCGCCCCGGTTGCCTGCCTCCATGATTCCTGGTCCCGCACCGGTGACGACCATCCACCCGTGCTGGTCGACCATGCGTTTGGCGAATCGGGCGGCCAGTTCGTAGTTCGGGTCGTGAGATTCGACCCGCGCGGATCCGTACATCGTGACCTTTGGGACGTCGCGATATCCCTGGAAGATGAGGAACGAGTACCTCAACTCTTTGAGCGTGCTGTTCATGAGCTTCACGTCACCGCGCTCGGTGCCGCCGCTCAGTGTCTTGAGCGATGTGACGATCAGCTCCCGGACGAGGTCGGCGTTGCTCGACCCTTCGCTGTCCGTAGCCAGTTCTATGAGCGCGTCTACGGCTTCGTCGAGTTCAGCGTTGCCTGTGTCATACGATCGCATCGAGGGTCAACCTAGCGCGGCGCTAGCCTCCCGTATCGTGATCCACGTAGTTTGGGATTGGAACGGCACCCTCGTCGACGACCTACCGATCGTCGTCGAATCGGTCAATGCCGCCCTGGCTGCGATCGGGGAGTCTGGGATCGATGAGAACGACTATCGGGAGTACTTCACCCGACCGGTCGATCAGTTCTACGTCCGACTCCTCGAAAGATCGATCTCGGACGAGGAGTGGTCCACACTCGATCGCGTATTCCACGAGCATTACGGATCGGCGCTCGACCGCGTTCCTTTCACCGTCGATGCCATCGCAGCGATCGACGATGTGGAAGCCCGCGGTTGGAGCCAGTCGATCCTGTCGATGTGGTGGGAGGATGATCTGACGGCCTGTGTAGAGCGTCGAGGGCTGGCTGGGCGGATGGCCGTGGTCCAGGGGAATCGCAGCGACGCCGGAGGGGAGAAGGCGGCGCATCTGCTTCTTCACCTTTCGGAGCTCGATGTGGAGGCGGGTTCCGTGGTCATGATCGGCGACTCCCTTGACGACGCCGCCGCGGCGGGCGTTGTCGGCACGGCGTGTGTCCTGTACGACGGCGGCTCACACCACCGATCCCATCTCGAAGACGCCGGGGTCCCGGTCACCGACACACTCGTCGCAGCCGTATCCGTTGCATCACAACTCGAGCGATGAACATCCGCCGGTATGGGAGCGAGACCGACGTCGCCCTCCGGCACATCCTCGACGGGTACACCAAACCGATCTAGACCGGCGCTTTACCGCCGAAAGCCCCTGCTCCTAGAGCCTCCGGCCCCTATGACGGCCCCGTTCGCGCGGATACGGTGCGTGAGGATCGGAGCCGACACTGCAGGAGGCGCACGCCATGGGAGACAAGACCGCCGACCTCGCCGGACCCGGCATCGGCAGCTACGACGACCTGGTGCACACACTGCCCGACGAGTACAAGTCGGCGTTGAGCAGCCGCGAGACGATGGAGGCCGTCTTCGCCATCAAGACGTACATCGAGGAACACCTCTGCCGCGAACTCGGTCTGATGATGGTGCAAGTTCCCCTGATCGTGGACTCCGTGAGTGGCGTCAACGACTACCTCGACCGCGACGGCTCCCGGGGCCCGGTCGAGTTCCACATCAGCAACGACCACGACCTCCACCCGATCGACGCCCAGGTCGTCCAGGCCGCCACGAAGTGGAAACGAGTTGCCCTCGAGCAATTCGGGATGCGCCCGGGGGAGGGGATCTGTACCGACATGAAGGCGGTCCGCAAGGACTACTTCCTCGATCACGACCATTCGGCATACGTCGACCAGTGGGACTGGGAGAAGGTGATCCGCTCCAACGACCGGTCGCTCGAGTACCTCACGGACACGGTGCGGCGGATCTGGAAGGTGCTGTACGGCGCTTCCCTCCACGCGTTGGAGCTCTTCCCACAGCTCTACGATCCCCGCTACCCGGCCATCCCCGAGGAGCTGTACTTCATCCACGCCGAGGACCTGCTTGCCCGGTACCCGGATCTTCCGCGCAAGGAGAGGGAGACGGCGATCCTCCAAGAGCATCCGGCGGTCTTCATCTACGGCATCGGATGGACGCTCTAGGACGGCTATCCGCACGAGATGCGCGCGGCGGACTACGACGACTGGGTCACAGAGACGGTCTCGGTCGACGGGCGACCGATGCACGGACTCAATGGGGACATCCTCGTGTGGAACCCGGTCACGGAGCGACGCCATGAACTCACGTCGATGGGTGTCCGGGTGACGAAGGAGACCCTCCGGGAGCAACTCGAGATGACCGGGCAACTCGACTTCCTTGACCTGCCCTATCACCGGGCGATTCTGAACGACGAGATCCCACTGTCGATCGGCGGCGGGATCGGTCAGTCGAGGACCTACATGTACTTGCTGCGCAAAGCACACCTCGGTGAGGTCTCGGTGACGGTGTGGCCGCAGGTCCTCAAGGACATGTGCGCCGAGCGGAACATCTTCGTCCTGGAGTAACCGGGCGGATTGCGAAGGTCTAGAAGCGGACCATCACCTTGCCCATGTTGGCGCCGGTGAACAGACGATCGAGCGCCTCAGGGGCATTGTCGAGACCGTCGACGACATCGGTTCGATAGGTCATCTTGCCCTCGCTCACCCAGCGACCCAGGTCGGCGATGGCCTCACCGGCCCGATCCATGTAGTCGAGCACGACGAACCCCTCCATCCGGCCGCGATGGGTGATGAGCATCTGCAAATTGTTCGGGCCGGGTCGAGAAGCATCATCGTTGTACTGGGCGATGGCGCCGCACAGGACGACGCGGCCACGGAGGGCGAGGTTCGAGATGGCCGCCTGGAGGATGTCGCCGCCGACATTGTCGAAGAACACGTCGACACCGTCGGGGCATGTTTCGCGGATAGCGTGTTTCACGTTCTCGGTCTTGTAGTTGATCGCTGCGTCGAAGCCCAGGTCGTCGGTGAGCCAGGCGCACTTCTCCGACGATCCGGCAAGGCCAACCACCCGACAACCCTTGATCTTGGCGATCTGGCCGACCGTCGAACCTGTTGCTCCCGCCGCCCCGGAGATCAGAACCGTGTCGCCGGCTTCAGCGTCTCCGATGTCGAGAAGTCCGAAATAGGCGGTGAGGCCCGTTACTCCGAAGATGCTGAGCGCTGCTTCGGGGGAGACGCCTTCTGGCACGATCTGCATCCCGCCGCCGAGCACCGCGTACTCCTGCCAACCGGTCAAACCGAAGACGGTCGCCCCGACGGGGTACGCGTCGTTGTTCGACTCGATGATCGTTCCGAGGCCGGCGCTGCGAATGGGTGCACCGATCTTGATCGCCGGCAGGTACGTGTCGTAGGCCATCCAACCCCGGATCGTGGGATCGATCGAGAGCCAGGTGACCTCAACGAGGAACTCGCCCGGTCCAGGAGAGGGAACTTCGGCGTCGTCGCGGGCGAAGCAATCTTCGGTGATTTCACCCACGGGTCGTTCAGCGAGCGTGATGCGGTGGTTCAGGGTGTTCATATTCCGATCCTATCCGCCGCGTTCCAAATTCCTGGGACTCCTCTTGGTCGATGTCGAGGGGGCCCAACCGTCGTCTTGCGGAAGATCCCCCGACAGGCAAGCTACCGGACGGCAGTGCTTCCACGGTTCACCGGACCGATCAACGCCGGGCAATCCGACGAAGAGCCTCGCGTCTCTACGAAATCCGGGGCGCCTTACGGCGCGACCTCATAGGAGCCTGCCACCAAGACGGTGTCAACCAACCCGGTCTTGTCCACCCAACCCGAAAACACCTTGACACAACAACCCACATGGGAGATTCGACATGAGCTTCCTGCGGCACTACGCAGTTCGCTCTGCGGTAGGTCCTGTCCCCGATACTGGGCCATGGCTTTCTCTTCGGCCCACGTGCCATACAACACGCCCAGCCGGATATAGGCCACTTCTCTTGTCGGGGAGGCTCCAGTTTCGGAGATGGATACGGCTTAGGACGACCCTCTCCCTTTGAAGTACGTGATCGCCAAACCAATCACTGCGAAAAGTGCCGTCCATGCAATTGCCGCTACCAGGGTGTAGTCGAATAGGAAGTACAGCAGGCCGAATGCGACGACTGAGCTTGCGGCGAGGATCACGAGTTGGTTTGTCTTGAACATGACCCGGACCGTAGCACCACCAATATCGGCACGCATGGACTGGCGTAACCGTCTGTGGACGGAGCATGGTGGGGGCAGTTGATTCGTGTACCCCTTCCTGAGTAACCTTGTTCGGTCCGGGAAGTCTGACTGCTGTAGGGCAATCGAAACAGGAGGCCATATGTCTGACACAAAGATCCCGCTCGGGATCTCCATCATCACGATCATCATGTATATCCAGGCGATCTTCGGAGTCGCTGCAGGGATCTTCCTGATCGTTGATAAGGACGCACTTGCTCACGACATCTCGGGGATCGACGAGAGCATGCTGCTCGCATACGGAATCGCCACCATCGTCGTCGGTATCATCACGGGATTGATGGCTATGGGATTGCGTTCGGCCAGCAACGGTGTGCGGCTGTTCATCGCTGTGATCATGGTGGTCCACCTCGCGATCGCCGTCTGGGCGCTC
>JAOZMA010000153.1 GCA_029934555.1 Acidimicrobiia bacterium
ACCGCGGGTCCGGTCGAGGAAGATCGGGTTCTCGTTGAGTATGTCCTCGTAGTCATCGAGTCCTGGCCCGACGATGTCGAAGATCCCGTCGACGTCATCTTCCCAGCCCTCCGGGACATCGGCTGCCACACCGCCGGGACGGATGTAGTTGTGGTTCATCCGCAGCCCTGTGACCTTCTCGAAGAAGGCAAGGATCGCTTCGCGATCTCGGAATCCGTAGATCATCATCGAGAGCGCACCGATGTCCATCCCGAACGTCGCGACCCAGATGAGGTGGCTCGCGATCCGGTTGAGTTCGGTCATGAGAATTCGAATCGCCTGGGCCCGGGCCGGGATCTCAACGCCGAGGAGCTGTTCGACTGCGAGCGAGTAGCAGAGTTCGTTGTTGAGCGGCGAGAGGTAGTCCATCCGTGTGACGTTCGTGCCGCCCTGCAAATAGGTCAGGTTCTCGGCAGTCTTCTCCATGCCGGTGTGGAGGTAGCCGATGATCGGCTTGACGCGGCGGATCGTCTCTCCGTCGAGTTCGAGGTGCAGTCGGAGCACACCGTGCGTGGCGGGGTGTTGAGGTCCCATGTTGAGGATCTGGCGCTCGTCGTCGACGATCGTCGGTTCTTCGACGAAGTCGTCGTCGACTTCGATACCGCGCTGGATCTGCAGGGCTGGATCGATGTCGCGGGGCAGCAACTCCTGTGCACCCTCGTCGGTCGCATTGGCGATCCACTCCGGCTCCTCGGTGCCTGCGACCCAGATGTCGTGCGCCTTGCGCCGTTCCGCCGCGTCGAGGCTTCCATCACCCGAACCGACCGGCGGTTCTGGCGTCGGTGCCTGGGTATCACCCTCGACGTTGTTTGGCGTATCGGTCATGACGACTTGTGTGATCCTTTGAACTGCACCGGCACCGAACCGACGCTGTAGTCCTTGCGCAGCGGATGGCCCTCCCACTCGTCGGGGAGAACGATCCGGGTGAGATCCGGATGACCTTCGAAAGTGATCCCCATCAGGTCCCAGACTTCCCGCTCGTAGAAGTTCGCGCCCGCATAGATCGAGGTGATCGATGCCAACGTGGGGTCATCACCCGGCACGCCGACCTTGATGATCAGCCGGTGCGTGTGCTTCATCGACAAGAGGTTGATGACGACGTCGTAGCGCGGTTTCCGATTGAGGTGGTCGACGGAGCAGACGTCGATGAAGGTCTCGAATCCTGCATCCTTGACGGCCTCAACGAAGGAAAGGAGTTCCTCTCTCGAAACGGTCGCGGTGTCCTGACGGGCGCCTGCGACCGGTTGGAACGAGGTGAAGACGACGTCGGGGAACGGCTCGGCGAGGCCGGCCAGAATCGGATCGTCGGGGAGGACACGTGCAGGTGTCTCGTCAACGATCTCTTCCGTCTCCTGTGGCTCTTCTTGAGGTGTGGTCTCTTCGGCCATTACACGAGCCCCGTTGAGCGGCGGATCTCTCCGGCCATGATCTTGTCTTGAAGCGTCAGGATCCCCTGCATCAGCGACTGCGGCCCGGGTGGGCACCCCGGCACGTAGATGTCGACCGGGACGATCTCGTCGACGCCCTGTACGAGGGCGTAGTTGTTGAACATGCCTCCGGTCGATGCACACGCGCCCATGGAGATGACCCACTTCGGTTCCGCCATCTGGTCATAGACCTGGCGAAGCACAGGCGCCATCTTCTGTGAGAGGCGACCGGCGACGACCATCAGGTCGGCCTGTCGGGGAGAGGCCCGAAAGACCTCCATTCCGAAGCGTGCAAGATCATGGTGTGCGGCGCCGGTGGCCATCATCTCGATGGCGCAGCATGCGAGGCCGAACGTTGCCGGCCACATCGACCGGGTCCTCGTCCAGCTGACGCCCTTTTCGAGCGTCGTGAGGAGGAAGTTCGGGTTGTGTACTTCGCCCGCCATCAGGCTGCCTCCTCGACCTGCGAGTCGGGTGCTACCACCTTGCGGTACCGGGCCCTGAGAGCGACGTTCCAGTCGAGGGCCCCACGCTTCCACACGTAGCCGAGAGTCTCGATGAGGAAGAGCATGAAGATCCCGACGGTGGCGATTCCGGCCCAGCCGAACTCATCCATCCGGACCGCCCACGCGAAGAGGAAGATCATCTCGACGTCGAAGATCACGAACAGCATGGCAACGAGGTAGAACTTGACGGGGAAGCGTTCGACCGGCTCCTGGAGAGGAACGATGCCGCACTCGTACGGGCTGAGTTTCTCCGGTGTCGGGTTGTTGGGGGCGATCCTCCACGACAGCCACATGGCGGCCACCGCGAACACGAGTCCGAGGATGAACATCAGGGCGATCGGTAGATACGCGAGAAGATCCATGTACGTGACGAGAGTCTACGGACACTCACGCGCCTTGCCCAAAACCACGGCCAGGGTCGAAGGGCACAAAGAGTCGCCAGTCTCCAGCAGAACCCGACGTTCGAGAGTACGAGATCCATCGTTGCCTCTCATTCCCAACGTTTCAGGTCATTCTTCCTGGGGACTGGCGTCTGGGGACTGGCGACCCCTCCGAGGACCGTGCCGACTCGGGCGATGCTTCCCCTACTCTGCCGACCATGATCCGACTCGCTGACCGTTCTCTCTTGAGTTGGGCGATCGTCGGTGATGGTGTTGTTCTAACCATCATCACGATCCTTGGCTTCGCGACACACCACACGCTTGACGCCTACTGGCGAATGTCTATCACTGTGCTCGTCACGCTCATCGCGTGGGCCATCGTTGCTCCCTGGTTCGATGCCTTCTCGACGACGACGCTCACCCAGCCCTCGTCGGTCTGGAAGATCCTTCTGGCCACGATCGTGGCGACACCGCTGGCTGCGTTCCTGCGCGGGTGGTTTCTCGGCATCGAGGTCTCCTCAACCTTCGTCCTCACCGGGATCGCCTTCAACGGACTCGCAATGGTGATCTGGAGAGCAGGACTCGCGATGTACCTGGGCAAGAAGAGGCGACAGGCGACAGGCGACAGGCGACAGGCGACAGGCGACAGGACTCTGCCTGATCTACTGATCTACTGATCTACTCAGCTACGCCTTGATCCGTCGGAGTCCTGGAAGGCTGACTGCCCTCTCCAACGCTACATAGACGTGTTCCGCCATCCCTTGTTCTTCTGGTTCGAGGAGGTTCGCCATCACCTTCAGCACCCACTCCATGAGCGGTCGCGAACGCAGACCGACCGTGGTGAGGGTGTGCATGATCGTTGGATTCCCGATCGCTGATGCGAAGATCCTCGCAACACGGTGATAGGCGGCGTACTCCGCTTCGAGAGCCTCGTCGTACCTGGAAAGGGTCGCCGCGTCGCCGGTCGCCAGGGCATCGACAATGATCCCGGCCGCAAGGCGACCGGTCTCGTACGCGTAGTCGATGCCCTCACCGTTGAAGGGATTGACGGCTCCGGCGGCATCGCCGACGAGGACCCAGTTCCGACCTGTCTTCGGACCGACGGAGAGCGCCATCGGTAGTTTCCCGCCGATCGGACGGGAGATCGGATTCTCCGCGATCTGCCAGTGCTCGGGAAGCTCCGCGAGATAGGCGTCGAGGATTCGGCTCGTGTTCACGTCCTTCCACCCTTTGAACGTCGATACGAGTCCGGCTCCGATATTGATGGTTCCGTCCCCCATCGGGAACACCCACCCGTATCCGGGCATCGCACGCCCCTCCCGATCCCTGATGTCGAGTTGGCTCTCGATGTACCCATCGGTCGAGTTCGGACTCTCCCAGTAGCCCCGCACAGCGAGGCCGAATGGATAGTCACGCCGGCGGTACGTGCCGAGTTGCCGGCCGAAGCGAGACAGCGACCCATCGGCCACGACCACGTACTGCGGAGTCACGACCTGCGTCTCCTCACCCTTCCGGCGCAGCTCAACACCGGTGAGATCGCCGTTCTCGACAACGGCAACGGCTTCCACACCCTGAAGAACCGTGGCACCCTCGGCTTCCGCCAAAGCAGCGACACGGCCATCGAGATCAGAACGACGGAGCGTCGCTCCCCAGTTGGGGTAGACGGAATGTTCCGGCCACGGCATCTCCAGCATCACGTCGCCCGCGTACGATCGAAGTCCCACGATGCGGTGAACGTCCGGCCGATCGAAGTCGAATCCCATGTCGACGAGTTGACGTACCGCTCTCGGTGTCAGGCCATCGCCACAGGCCTTCTCTCTGGGATAACGCTTCTTCTCGACCAGCGTTACGTCGGCGCCCTGTCTCGCGAGCCAGAACGCGGCCGAGGCTCCGCCAGGGCCACCACCGACCACAAGCACTTGGGGGGAAGACGACATGGGTACGAGGCTAGGAGTGCATTACGTCGAACACACCCGGCGTAGAATCGCGCTCTACGAGAAGAGGATGACGTGACCGTTCAAGGACCGTTCGCCGGGACCCGACCGATTGCATGGCCGCGCGCTGCCATCGGAGCTGCCGTGTTCTTCGGCCTGATGGTCGTCCTCTTCATCATGATTCCGAACCTGTTCGTCACGTCCGATCCGTCGCAGTTCACGAAGATCATCACCATCGCGTACATCGTTGTGCTGTTCGCACTCGTGGCTTGGATGACAGCCGCGTGGCAGAACCGCAGCCAGGTGGCGTCCCAGCCGGAGACGCAGCGGGTCTCCGCGTTCGGCCGCCCGATGAGGGCCGGGCCCGGATTCGCATCCTTTGCAGAGCGAGCAGAGAAAGGCGTCCCAATTCCGAAGCTGGAGCCGGTCCAAGCGAGGTTCGGAGACAAGGAGCCATCCAAGGATGCTTCGTCGTTCGGACGTCCGATGAAGGAGAAGGGGTCGCTATGACGCCCGATCTGCCGAACGCCGAACTGCTGTCTCAAAGATACGGCGCACCGGTCTGGCTCGTCGAACGCTCCGCCGAGGCGCGAGCGAAGGCATCGCAATCGACGGTCGACGATGTTCTGAGCAGGTGGGCAGGAGCTGCCAGCGCCGAAGAAGACGTCACTCGCCAGTCGCCAGTCGCCAGCCCGGAGGAAGCTGCCGGCCCGACTACGGACAGCCAACAGCCGACAGGTGACAGCCCGACCGCTGAAACCTCTTCTTCCTCCCCCCTTGGGGGAAGTGCCGACGAAGGAGGCGGAGGGGATCAGAATCTGACCGGCCCGGCCTTGCTGACCGCCGTCGCCGAAGCACGCGGCATGCCGGAATCTGTGGTCGAACGATCGGCACAGGCACGAGCGAGCGCTGCCGGCGTGAACCTCGACGACGTCCTCCATGAGTGGGCAGCAGAAGAAGGACTAGAGGATCCCAACCCGGAAGTGGTCGCCAGCTCCCCGCCACCAGCCACGAGCCCCACGGTCGCGGCGGGCACCCCGTTGCCGACTCCCACCCCGAAAGCCAAGCCGATCACGACGACCATCGCCGGTCTGACTGGTGCAGCACTGCTCACCGCGGTCGCCGAGGCACGCGGCATGCCCGAGTCACTCGTCGAACGATCCGCCAAAGCACGAGCGAAGAAGACGGACGCGAGCGTCGATGACGTCCTCGCAGAGTGGGCAGCGGAAGAAGGCGTTGGAGCCGACAGCCAACAGCCAACAGCCAACAGCCCGACAACTGCCACGCTGACCGGCCCGGCACTACTCACCGCCGTCGCGGAGGCACGCGGCATGCCCGAATCGCTCGTCGAACGATCCGCGAATGCGAGGGCAAAGAAGACCGACACGACGGTCGATGCCGTCCTGAGCGATTGGGCCCGGGAAGAAGGGTTGCCCACTGCCAGTCCGGCAGCCGAAGCTCCGGTCACTCCGACCTCTTCTTCCTCCCCCTCAGGGGGAGGTGCCGA
>JAOZMA010000154.1 GCA_029934555.1 Acidimicrobiia bacterium
GGTGCTGCGGGTGGACCGGCCATGGTCGTCGGAGGCTAGGCGCCGCCCCGACGCTGCGGACACCGCCATTCCGCGGGCCCACACCGCCAAATAGGACGCCGCGTACCCTGGGTACGCGGCGTGTTCGATGTGCCGGTCGGTGGTGCGTCGTGTACGCTCGACCGTGACACGGGGTGGCATCGGAGAAAGGGGCGTCCCGATGAGGTATCGAAGAGGTCTGGCATTCTTGGTTGTGTTCGTACTTGCACTTGCAGCGTGTTCATCGGGTGCCGACGACACCACCACCACGACGTCCACGACATTCCCCACGGCGACAACGGCAGCGACCACGACGCTGCCGGCCGTCACGACTACTTCGTCGACGACCACCACGACCTCTCCATACGGTGGAGCGACGCTCCTGACGACCGTCATCCAACAGGAGCTTCGGATCCTCGGATACTTCCACGGCGAACCTGACGGGATCCTCGGGCCGGTGACCGAGGAAGCGCTCAAGGAGTTCCAGACCGAGGCGGGCATCACCGTCGACGGTGACTACGGTCCGGAGACCTACATCGCTCTTGCAGATGCGCTTGAAGCCGACGAAGAGTTCATCACCACGGTCCAGGAGGACCTCATGGAGTTGAAGCTCTATCCGGGTCCCGCCGACGGCGACTACGGCTCAGGAACGGTGAAGGGTATCGAGGCGCTCCAGGAGCAGTGCGATATCGACGTCGATGGCCGATTCACACCGCAGACGCACCTCTGTCTCGAAGCCGAGATGGATCGACTCTGATCGAGAGAGCGGTGTGAGCACCACGCCACTTGACGGTCTTACGGTCGTCGAGCTTGCCGGTCTAGGGCCCGTGCCGTTCGCCGGGATGATCCTCGCGGGGTTGGGTGCCGAGGTGATCCGTGTCGACCGACCCGGTGGCCCTCCCATGCCCGACCCTTTCGATGGTGCCCTTGGTCGGGGGAAGCGATCGATCGCTCTCGATCTCAAGAAGCCGGAGGCCGTCGACATCGTTCTCAGGCTCGTCGCCGGGGCCGATGTTCTGCTCGAGGGCTATCGACCTGGTGTGGTCGAACGGCTCGGTGTCGGCCCCGATGACTGCCTCGCTGCGAACCCCGAGCTCGTATACGGTCGTATGACCGGATGGGGAGCCGACGGCCCGTACGCATCGATGGCGGGTCACGACATCAACTACACCGGTCTCAGCGGCGCGCTCCACGCGATCGGCGCCTCCGAGCAGCCGGCGCCGCCGCTGAACCTGGTTGCAGACAACGGGGGAGGTGCCATGTATCTCGTGGCAGGGGTCCTCGCTGCGATCCACGACCGCGATCGCTCGGGCGGCGCGGTGGTCGATGCCTCCATGATCGAAGGCGCTGCGTCTCTCATGGCACCGTTCTATGAGATGAGCGCCAACGGACTCTGGGAGGATCGCCGTGATGCCAACCTCCTCGACGGCAACGCCCCCTTCTACACGACCTATCGAACCAGCGACGACAGATGGATGGCGGTCGGTCCGCTCGAACCGGCGTTCTACGCCGAACTGCTGAGCGGACTCGCCCTCGACCCTGCCGAACTCCCCGGCCAGTACGACAAGGGACGATGGCCTGAGCTCCGCCGCTCGATCGCGGATGCCTTCGCCCAACGAACCCGGGCCGAGTGGGAGAGCGTGTTCGATGGAACAGATGCCTGCGTAACGCCGGTGCTGTCCATCGCCGAGGCCCCGGAGCACCCGCAGAACATCGCCCGCCGGGTCTTCGGCGGGCCCGCCGATCATCGCCTGCCGAACCCAACTCCTCGTATCGATGGTGGCGATCCTCCTGCCCTCACCGACTCGCCACCGATCGGGGGCGACACGGATGAGATCCTCACCCGGCTCGGATACGACAACGATCGCATCCGGGTGCTGCGCGATGCCCGGGTGGTGTCGTGAACACCTGGGTTCCGGACCGTGACGAACGGCGTGAGGAGCGAGTTCGCACGGTGAAGGACCGGGTCGAGCGGGGCCAGTATCGGGTGCCCGCAGCGGAGGTCGCCGACGCAGTGATCGAGTGGTACCGCAGGATCGATCCGCCTAGTCAGAGGTGAGTTCGTCCACCTCATCATCGATGGTCTGGTGGCCGATCATGCGACCAAGAGCTTCGATACCGAGTACGAGAACGAACCCCAGGAACGCGGCGCCGAGAGCGCTGAGACCGTCTTCGCCGGGGGCGTGGATCGCCGTGCTGTCGACACCGAGCGGCCACGGCCACAGCACGCGAAGCGATCCGAGCATCAAGCCGATAAGCGCCGCCATCACCGAGTTGTAGTGGTCGCGCAGCGCCCGGTGGAGGACCTGGGAGAACAATGCCAACCCGATGACCGCTCCGACGGTGAAGATGATCAGCGAGGCGAAGTCCCTGGACGTGACGGCTGAGAGCAGAGGTCCGTACATACCGAGCGTCACAAGGATGAACGATCCACTGATACCGGGGAGAATCATGGCGCAGATCGCGATCGCCCCTGAACCGAAGAACGCCCACATCGCAGGATCGGCGACCTGTGCGGCGGTCTCGCTCGATGTGCTCTCACGCAACCCGAGCAGCACGAACACTGTCAATCCCACACCGGCGATGATGGCCACCCGGCGCACGTCGCGAACGGTGAGAAGCTTCCACGCGATCACCGCCGAACCGGCCACGAGTCCGAGGAAGAGTGCGGCCATCAACACGGCGTAATCGTGGAGCAGCCGTTCGAGCAGGTGGGCCAGCGTGATGATCGCCAGTCCGATGCCCGCTCCGAGGGGCAGGATGAACCACCAGTCGACCTTCCGGAGCCAGGCAACGCCGCCGGAGAAATCGAGACGGAGGAACGAACCCAGTGCGGAGCTGCCTGCTCGTACCGAGGCGACCAGTCGCTCGTAAATGCCGAGGACGAGCGCGATGGTTCCCCCGGACACGCCGGGGACGATGTCGGCGGCACCCATGAGGAAACCGCGAAGGAGCGACCAAGGAATCTCGCGAATCACGGCGGCGAGTGTAGATGCGGCGTTCTTTATCCGGTGTACCGTGCACTCTGAGCCAACCAGGGAGACCCGATGCGCATCGTCTTGCAGCGAGTCAGTCGATCCGCAGTCGAGGTGGATGGAGAGATCACGGGGAAGATCGGAATCGGTCTCCTCGCCCTGGTCGGTGTTGCCGAAGGGGACACCGAGGCCGATGCGCTCGTCGGGGCAGCGAAGACGGTCGGCATGCGCATCTTCCCTGACGAAGAGGCAAAGATGAACCGCAGCGTTGCGGACATCGGGGGATCGGTCCTCGTCGTGTCCCAGTTCACTCTTCTGGCCGACGTTCGCAAGGGGCGTCGCCCCGCTTTCACTGCGGCGGCACGACCGGACGATGCGGTCCCGGTTCTCACCGCGTTCACCAAGGCGATCGAGGACGATGGCGTGCACGTCGAGCACGGACGCTTCGGCGCCCGGATGGAGGTCGACCTGCTCAACGATGGCCCGGTGACGATCGTGTTCGATGTACATGATGGGAGGATCAGATGAAGATCAAGGGCACTGTCCCCGATGGCGTCACGCTGACACGGGACGACTATGGGGTCCCCCACATTCAGGCGGGCGACCTTGCCGGCGCCTACTGGGGGATGGGTTACGCCCATGCGCGAGATCGGGCGATGCAGATGGGTCTGATGCGGCTCCTCGGGCAGGGCCGTGTGGCGGAATGCCTCGATGGCAGCACCGACTCGGTCGAAGCCGACCGGTTCTTCCGACGGATGAACTGGTACGGGAACACCGCGGCTCAGGTCGACGCTCTCACGCCCGAAACCAAGCAACTCATCGACGCGTACTGTGCCGGCGTCAATGTCCGCTTCGCGGAGACCAGGCCATGGGAGTTCCGGGCGCTCGGCTACCGGCCCGAGCCGTGGACCGTCGCCGATGTGTTGCTCATGGCGCGCATGACCGGCTATCTCACGCTCGCCACCTCGCAGGCTGAGATCGAGCGTCTCTTCGTCGAGATGATCCAGGCGGGTGTCGATGACGAGCGCCTCGGAACGCTCTTCCCGGGGTGCATGCAACTCCTCGACCGCGACCTGCTCCAGAAAGTGAAGCTCAACGAGCGGGTTGTGCCCGACTCGGTCAAGTGGAACGTCGGCGGTCCGCGGATGATGGCATCGAACAACTGGGCCGTGTCGGCCGAGCGGTCGGCGACAGGACATGCCCTGCTCGCCAACGACCCGCACCTCGAGGTCAACCGCCTCCCCGGCGTCTGGGTTGAACAGGTCATCGAACTTCCCGACGACACGATCTTCACGGCGAACATGCCGGGCCTTGCCGGACCGCTGGTCGGGAGGAAAGACGATCTTGCCTGGGGAGCGACGTACGCCTTCATGGATGCCGTTGACTCGTGGATCGAGGACTGTCGCGACGGGGAGTTCCGGCGCGAAGACCACTTCGAGCCGTTCACGGTACGGCGTGAGCAGATTCTCGTGAAGAAGGGCGAGTCGGTCGAGGTGGTGTTCTACGAGAATCTGCACGGCGTCCTCGACGGGGACCCCTTCGTTTCCGGTTTCTACCTTGCGACACGCTGGGCCCCGTCCGATTCCGGTGCAGCGACGCTCAACGCCGTCACCGACATCTGGACCGCGCGGACCGTCGAAGAGGCCCAGGAGGTCTTCGGTCGGCTCGAGACGGCGTGGAACTGGGTGTTCGCCGACAGCTCCGGACGGATCGGGTATCAGATGTCTGGCCAACTCCCGATCCGTGACGAAGAAGCGACCGGATGTGTACCGATGCCGGGGTGGGACCCACGTTGGGACTGGCGTGGGTTCGTCGAACCTATGGATCTACCCGGCGTCCTCGATCCGCCGGAGGGGTTCATCGTCACGGCCAATAACGACTTGAACCACCTGGGGGCGACGGACCCGATCAACATGCCGATGGGCGACTACCGGGCCCGCAGAATCTCAGGTCTTCTCACAGGAGAGCCGGTTGATCTGGAGAGGTTCCAACGCATCCACCAGGACACGTACTCGCTCCAGGCGGAAGAGATGATGGCCATTCTGACGCCGGTGCTTCCCGACTCACCGATCGGTGAGCGTCTCGGATCGTGGGACTACCGGTATGAGTCGGATTCGAAAGGCGCCGTGCTCTTCGAGGCCTTCTACCGCGAACTCCTGGTCGAGATGTTCGCACCGGCCGGCATGGGCCAGCCGGTGATCGATCACCTCATCGACACGACCGGAGTGTTCATCGATTTCTACCGAAACTTCGATCACATCCTCCTCTCGCCCGAGTCGCCGTGGCTGGGTGATCGTGAGTTGAGCGAGGTCTATCGCAAGGCGTTCGATCGTGTGGACCCGGACGAGGACCGCCGATGGGGCGATGTGAACCGGGTGACGCTCACGCACATCCTGCTCGGAGGCAAGGCGCCCGGGTGGGCCGGTTTCGACGTCGGGCCGATCGAGATCAAAGGAGGAAGAGCCACACCACACCAGGGCCAGATCTACGAGAGCGCCGGACGCACAACGAGCTTCGCTCCGTCGCTGCGATTGATGGTCGACATGGGTCAGCCCGGGGCGCAGACGGCGCTCGCCGGGGGTCCATCGGATCGACGGTTCTCGAAGTGGTACACGTCAGACCTCGATCGGTGGCAGCGCGGCGAGTACAAGACCCTCCGCCGCCTCGACGAAACAGGGGGAGAACGGGGAAGTACTGCGTAGGACGCAATACGAGGACACCCGGATAGGCGGGTTCCTGTCCTGTCCCCTCGGCCGAAGGACGGGGGGACGCGAGGAGCTTGCGACGAGCAGGGGG
>JAOZMA010000155.1 GCA_029934555.1 Acidimicrobiia bacterium
ACTCCGTAGAACGGGATGATCGACATGAATCAGTCCTCAGCACCGGGCCTCTTGCGAAGCGACTTCGTACGCGACCTTGCCTTCTTCTCGTCGACCCGGCGACGGCGAGCGGCCCGACTCGGTTTCGTTGCTCGACGGCGAGGAGGGTCGGGCTTCAAGGCCTCGCGGATCCGATCCGCAAGCCGCTGTCTGGCGATCTGGCGATTCCTCCACTGGGACCGGGTCTCGTCGACGATAACGGTGACCGTCCCGTGGGCAGCAAGACGCGACAGAATCCGCTGCCGGTCGGCATCCTCGAAGGCTCGTGAAGCAACAACATCGAAGCGCAGTTCGGCGCGGGTCGACGACCGGTTGGCGTGCTGGCCACCGGGGCCACCGGTCGGCGAGAAGGTCCAGCCCAGTTCGCCGGCAGGGATCGTGATGGTCTCGGAGATCTTCAGGTCGTCCACGATCCAACCGTACCGTCGAAACCACCGAGAACGTTTCCTCATACAGGCTTGACAGCCGTCGTATGCTCATGAGTTCATGCGCGCGCACGACGAAACGTTCCTCGAAGAGATCCTTCCACCCGAAGACCGGGTGATCGAAGCCGTCGTCGCGCGTTATCAGCGTGTTGCCCCGGCGATCACGCGTTTCGCTCGCAGCATCGCAGGGAACGACGAACTGCGTGTCCGTCTCGGATCCAAAGCCAGCGCGTCGAAAGATGAGATCGTCATCAACCCCGGCGTTTTCCAGGCTGCCTACGCCCGCAGTGCGCCCGTTACCCCGACGGAAGTCGCTCTGACATCGGCCTTGCACGAGGCCATCCATCTCATCGCCACCGACTTCGAAGACGAGCGTCCGATCCCTGAGTCGTGGCTGGCCCACCAGCGGTCGATCGAAGACGACGGCGCCGAGCCACCGCCCCTCGCCGAACTCACTTCATACGACTGGATCGAACCCGAGGCTGAAGTCGTCGATGACATCGAGCATCATCCCCTCGACGATCTCTTCGAAACCGAGCCCGAGCCGTCGTCGACCAGTGGAGCCGTGACCCTTCTCGACGCGCTCCACACGGTCGCTGGTCCTGCCGCCGAAGCGATGTTCCTCTCCCTCGAGGACGCCCGGCAGGAGCAACGTCACCTCGCTCCGTTCCCCGGTGCCCGATCCGTGCTCTCCGACCTCTACCGGGCGGCGGTGCCCGGGGCGTCGGCCAATGCCAGGCCGCTCGGTCAGTTCGCTCTCGCATGCTTCCTGATCGTCGGCGACTACTTCGAGCGCGACGATCTCCAACGTCGTGTCGAACCACACGTCGCTCTCGCTCTCGACGATGCTGTGCCCTTCCTCGATACCGTTCCCGAGCTGGATGATCCGTGGGCCGTCGGTGGTGTTGCGCTGCAACTCATCGAGATTGCCCGCATGCACGGTCTCCTCACGGAGGGGGCTGCGGCTGATGCGTCCGTCGGCCGCAAAACGGAGATGGCCGCAGACCAGATGGCCATCGCCGAAAGCGTCGATGCGGTACGGATCGTTACCCCTCCTCTGGCCGATCGCGACGGATACGAGGAGACACGGCAGGCGGCACAGACCGTTTCGGCTGAAGACGGACGACATGGCGAGGCCGATCAGGCCGGTGACCCGGCCACCGATCAACTGATGAAGGTGTCGACGGCTCCGACGATCTTCTTGCCGACCGGCCAGGCAGGGAAGCTGGTCGTCAGCGACTTCCCCGTCGAGTTCCGCCGCTTCGCACCCCAAGGCCGCGACCTGCTCGAGGTGGCAACTCAGGAATGGGGTGTCGCTCAACGCAGAGTCTCCGGCGAGCTCTACCCGCTCTTCCTCGCCAACCAGAGGCGTGGCCTGCGCACCGGGTTCGATGCCGGTGACCTCTCGCCGTACACACCGCTCCTCCTCGGCGCCGGCTTGTACGAGCGCATGTTCGAACGAAGGGATCTCCCGAATCGTCGCTCGTACGGCGTGAGCCTCCTCGTCGATGGCTCGGCTTCGATGCTCCAGCCCCGCGAAGTCCGGGGCGGACGCAAGCGACCGTGGGCCCTGGCCGCCGCGACCCTCGGGGCATGGACACTCGCACGACTCGCGGACGAACTCCAGATCGAGTTCGAGGTCGCCATCTTCAACCGGGGCTTCGTCGCTGCTGCTGGAGACACGGAACGATCGTTCACCGAGCGGAGAGGTCGCGCAACCGGGGCGCTCCGACGCACACAAGGTGGTGCCGCCGAACGGCTGACTCGCACCGTGAATCACTACGTCGTCAAGTCCTTCGCCTCTCGTTGGCGCGCAGCAGAGGATGAACTCGCCGGACTTTTCTGGATGGCGGCGGCGCCACAAGAAGCCGCCAAGGAGGCGCGGAAAGATCCGGACGCGGCACCTCCCATATCCATGTTCGACAAGGCCGCCAACGTCGACGAGTTCAATCTCGCCTACGCGGCGGAGCGGCTCTCGGCCCGCAACGTCTCACATCGGATCATCGTCGTCCTCGCCGACGGGATGACGCGCGGCTCGGTTGAAGCGCTCGCCGAGACGGCGTCATCGATCGAGCGCGGCGGGACGATGGTGCTCGGAATCGGCATCGGCGACGAGACCGTTCAAGCCGCTTACGCCCGCAACCAGGTCGTGGAACGACCCGAGAATCTCGCACCAGCGATGGTCGACGGCGTCCGATCGGCGCTGCTGCGTTCCATCGCAGACGAGGGCGGAGACACCTGGTGGACCCACTCCACCGAGAAGATCACACAAAGTACGAACTGAGGAGCATCCATGTCGAACACCGTCACATTCACAGACCCGACCGGGATCGGAGTACCGATTACGCTGCAGAAGGCAACGATCCCCAAGGATCTTCCCGATGCGGACATCCGCCGCGATCACATCCCCGAGGCCGACCCGTACTACGTCGATCTCGGCATGCTCTACCGCCTCGCCGCACTCGAACAGGTTCGCGAGCGGCGCTTCACCGGTATCCCGCTGCATCTGGCCCTCCGAGGTCACATGGGGACAGGGAAGGATCACGACCTCGAACAGTTCGCCGCCATCCTCGACGTCCCCTACTACCGGATCCCGCTCACCGGTGAGGTCCGTGACATCACCCTCATCGGGTCGGTCAAGCTCCACGGCGATGGGAAGGGCGGCACCGAGAGCCGCTGGGAGGACGGAGATATCACTCGAGCATTGCGTGGCCCGTCGCTCGTGAACCTCTCGGAGTTGAATGCGGCCGGCGCCGAGACCCTCTTCGCTCTCCACGGCCTTCTCGATCGCCACCGGGCGCTAGAGTTGCCGACCGGAGAGATGGTCCGACTTCGAGATGACGTCCGCATCTTCGGGACCCTCAATCCCACCGATCTACGCGACTACGCCGGTACGCAGACGCTCAACAAGGCGTTCTCCGACCGGTGGATCATCTGGGAGAAAGAGTTCCCTTCTGAGGATGAACTGCGTGCGATGATGGATCGCCGTCACCCGACGATGCGTAGCGATCTCGTGGAGTACATCTCGAAGCTTGCGGTCGAGATCAACGAGTCCTTCGTTGCCGGTGACGCCAGAACACGGGTCGAAACGCCGATGAGCCTCCGCACCGTGCTCGACCGGATCCCTGCCGGCCTCGACATGTACGGGGCAGCCGAAGACCCGCTCCGTCGGGCATGGGAAGAGTTCGTACTTCCGCACATCGACCCGTACGATCGGGACCACTACGAGACGGTCTGGTCGGCCGTCGTGCGCCGCGGACCGTCCGGCGCACCGTTCTCGGGATAGGAGCAAACCATGCCGTCATTCGACATCGTCTCACAGGTCGATATGCAGGAAGTCCGCAACGCCGTCGATCAGTCGATGCGGGAGGTCGTCAATCGTTACGACTTCAAGGGCACCGACACGCTGATCGAAATCACCGATGACGGCATCACCGTGGAGTCGGCCTCAGATCATCGGGTCGAAGCAGCGATCGACGTCCTCAAAGGCAAGCTCGTCAAGCGCAAGGTGTCGCTCAAGTCGATCTCCGGCGGGGAGATCAAACCGATCGGCGGCGCTCGCTCCCGTGCCGTGTTCACGCTGAACCAGGGCATCAGCCAGGATGACGCGAAGCAGCTCTCGAAGATGATTCGGGACATGAAGATGAAGGTCCAGGCCCAGATCCAGGGTGATCAACTGCGGGTGCAGGCGAAGAAGCGCGACGATCTGCAGACCGTCATCGTCGAGGTCAAGGCTCTCGATTTCCGTGTCCCGTTGCAGTTCGTCAACTACCGCGACTAGCAACCGGACTCCCAGGTCGGCGACCGGACGGCCGAACCGTCGTGTCGTTCGACTAATGCACTAGATTCCATTGCCATGTTCACCATCGCGCCAGTTGCGTCCCCCATCCACGACGAGGCATCGCTCGAACGTCTCGTTGATGTGTACCGCCCTGCGTTCGAGAGCATCGGAGGAAGCCTCGACGAAACGGATGGGCCGACGCTTCCGTTTGTCCTGACGGGTGGGACCGAGGCCCAGATCCTCGAGCGGTGGGATGCCGACGAGCCTCTCTTCCTCATCGCTCACCCGGATCAGAACTCGCTTCCATCGTCGCTCGAGGCGCTCGCCCGCGTCGGCCAACTCGGTGGACGGGGGAAGATCCTCTACCTGAGCGGGATCGATGACCGCAACGGTCTGGACGAGATCGCCGCAGCGGTCCATGACCTCTCGGTCTACCGACAGATGCGCCGGCAGACAATCGGCGTCGTCGGACCTCCCTCCGATTGGCTCGTCGCATCCATGCCATCGGCTGAAGTTCTGAAGTCCTCGTGGGGACCGACCGCAGTTCCCATCGGCCTCGACCGCCTCTACGGCGCCTATACAACCGAGCCGGACATCGAACCGATCCCCGCCGGCGAGACCCGGATCGAGATCGGCGAGGTCGCAAAGGCGGACGGTATCTACAAGGGTCTGAGGGAACTCATCTCCGGCGAGAACCTCGACGCACTCTCACTGCGTTGCTTCGACGTGATCGGTGAACTCGACACCACCGGGTGTCTCGCGCTTGCTCGACTCAACGACGAGGGAACGATCGCCGGATGTGAGGGCGACCTGGTGAGCACCGTCACCATGATGTGGGTGCGTGAACTGCTCGACGAAGTCGCGTGGATGGCCAACCCATCCCGGGTCAATCCGACGGAGAACACGCTCTGGTTAGCCCATTGCACGGTGCCCCCGAGCCTCGTCTCGAATCTCCGACTCGACACCCACTACGAGTCAGATCGCGGCGTCGGCATGCACGGCGACTTCGCAAGGGGGCCGATCACGGTCGTTCGAGTCGGCGGCAATCGGATGGAACGTCTCTGGCTCGCCGAAGGTGAGATCCTCCGACCGGGCGACGAGCCCGATCTGTGTCGCACACAGGTCGAGATTCGCCTCGAAGATGGCGCCGCCGATCAGCTGCTCAGCGATCCACTCGGGAACCACCTCGTGATGATCCGCGGACACCATGCCAACCGGCTCCGCTCATGGTGGAAGACGATGGTCGCTCCTCGCCCGTAGCCTGAATCCGCGGTTTGCGAGGCGACAGAGGACCCTTCTCCTGTCCCCCCGACCGAAGGGCGGGGGGACGCGAGGAGCTTGCGACGAGCAGGGGGGTGCCTTCGCAGGGGGCGATTTGGGGGCACCGGCAGGCTCGCAGGGGCGTCTGCGTCCGGGACTGTTGGAGTCGAGGCGGCCTACTGATCGGGCACGAGGAAGCCCCCTCGTGTTGCGAGGGGGCTTCCT